>NZ_JBYTEP010000002.1:0-194661 GCF_058792015.1 Cellulomonas sp. EB106-03-03-XG116 | reverse complement strand
GCGATCGCCTCGACCTGCCGCTGCTCGCCCGTGCGCGGTGTCCCGCCGGCGGCCACGACGGGGTCCGGGCCGAAGTCGGTCAGGCAGGTCCCGTCGGGCCCGTAGACCGGCAGCACGACGGCGGCGACCGGGTCGCCGTCCGGGTGTTCCTGCAGGTCAGATGCCATGGAACGACACTACCGACGCCCACCGACGCGAACCCCGGCGACCGCCCTCGCCCTGGGGACGGAGCACGATCACGGCACCTGTGGACGACTCGGCGCCCCGACGAACGGCTCGCCGGGACCGAGGGTCAGTAGCCCTCGTCGACCGGCTCGTCGATGACCGTCGCGCCGAGCGCCTGGGCGAGGAGCGGGATGCCGGACAGGCTGCTGGAGCCGATGTCGGGATCGTCCATGGACGGCTCGTCGTCGGCCCAGGCCACCCGGGGCGCGGTCGCGACGGCACCGCCGCCGGCAGCGGCGGCCCGGGCAGCGGCGCGGACCCGGTCCGCGCCGCTCGGGGACGGCGACGACGGCGCGGCGGACGCGGCCGTGCGCGCGGAGGACCCCGCCGCGTACGGGTCCGGGCCCGGGTCGGGGGGCAGCGGGACGTCGCGCGCCCAGTCGTCGTCCGGCGGCTCCGGAGCGCCGGGGTCGTCGGGGTGCGGGTCCCACGGCGGCGGCGCGCCCGGGTCCGTGGCCGCGGGGCGGGCGGCGGGGCGGCCGCTCCCCTCGCCGCGCGGGGTGGGGCGCTCCTCCGGGGCCGCACCCGCGCTCGTGGCGGCCCGGCCGTCGACGCCCGCACGCGCAGACGCACCGGGACGGGCCGCGGCACCGGCCTCGTCCGCCGCGTCAGCACGGTCCTCGACCCCGTCGCCGTCGCGTCCCCCCGCGTCGGGCGCGGTGCCCCGGGCGGCGCCACGGCCTGCGGTCGAGCCACCGTCCCGACCCGGTCGCTCGTCGCCGGCGGCCCGCGGTCCGGCGATGCTCTCGCGACCGCCGTCGTCCCCGGGTCGCGCGCCCTCGCCCTCGCCCCCGGGTCGCGCGTCCTCGCGGGCGGTCGTGGTGCCGGACGCGGCGCGGGCGCCGCCGAGCGGTGCCACCACGGGCCAGCCGTCGTCGGACACCGCGGCGGCCGGCGCCTGCGCGCGCGCCACCCCGGCGGGGGCGGCGGCCGCCGGGCGCCCGGGCGCCACGGGCGCGTCGAGGTCCGGTGCCTGCGGCTCCCGCTGGTCGCGGGGGAGGTCCGCCTGCGCCGCGCCGACGCCGGGACGGTCGGCCTGCCTCGGACCGGCGCCGGGCACGCCGACCTGCTCCGCGCCGACGCCGGGGCCGACGCCGGAGCCGGCACCGGACACCTCGTCGTCCGAGCCCTCCGACCGAGGGGCGGCCGCGGGCGTCACGGTGGCGGAGGACCAGGGATCCGCCGCGTCGGGGTCGTCGTCCGCGGGCGCGTCGACGCCGGACGGCCCCGGCGCAGCGGCGTCGTGCGGCGCGCGCGCCGCCTCCACCGGGCTCGGGACGGGTGCGGGTACGGGAGCCGGTCGAGCGGCGGGCGCGTCCCAGGACGCCGCGGCCTCGGCGGCCGACGGCGTGCCCCCTCCCCGGCCCGCGGGCGAGGGGGTCGCGGGACCGGGCCGTGCCGCAGCCGGGCCGCCGTCGCCGGACAGCACCGGCTCGACCTTGACCGTGAACCCGAGCGTCTCGCGCACCGCCTGCTGGACGAGGTCGGCGTGCGGGCCGGAGCGGAACGCCGACGCGAGCCCGGGCGCCCCGAAGCCGAGCTTGAGCGTCGTGGCGTCGAGCTCGACGACCTGCGCGTTCTGGCTGATCAGCACCCAGGTGGTCTTCTTGAGCCGGGCCAGGGTGTCGAGGACCTCGGGCCAGCGGCGGCGGAGCATCTCGGTGTCGCCGCCCCCCGCGGCGCCGGCCGGGCGCTCCGGGGGGGCCACCGGCTCGGCCGTCGGGACGTCGTGCGCGACCGGCGCGTGCTCGGCGGCGGGCGCGACGGCCACCGGGGCTGCCTCGGCGGGCCGGTCCGACCCGTCGGCCGACGCGGGACCGGCAGCCGGACGTCGCTCGTCGGTCGGTGCGGGACCCTCCTCCGGACCCCGCTCGCCCGCCGGCACGGGACCGACCGGTCGCCGCTCGTCCGCCGGGGTGGCACCGTCCGCGGTCGGGTCGTCGCCCCCTCCGGCGGCGGGGGCTGCCGGGGTCGGGTCCGCCGCGTCGTCGACCGTGCCGGCTCCGCGCACGGCCACCTCGGTCGCCGAGGCGCCGGCCTCGTCCACGTCGGCCGCGGCGCCCCGCGGCGCGTCCGCGGCGGCGGACGCCTCGGGCAGCGGCGCCGGCGGCGGCGTCACGACGGCCACCCGCTCGACGGGCGCGGCGGGGGCGAACGCGGGGGCGGCAGCCGCGGACGGCGCGGCGGCGGCGGTCGACGCGCCGGCCGGACCGGACGCGACGCGGACGCCCTCGCGCTCCAGCCGGTCGACCCGGGCGCCGAGCCCCGAGGCGGAGTCGTCGAGCGCGGGCAGCAGCAGCCGCGCCATGAGCAGCTCGAGGTGCAGCCGGGGCGACGTGGCGCCGGTCATCTCGGACAGCGCGGCGTTCACGAGGTCGGCGGACCGGGACAGCTCGGCCGCACCCAGGTGCGCGGCCTGCTGCTGCATGCGCGCCATCTGGTCGCCGGGCACGTCGCGCAGCACGGCGGCGGCGGCGTCGCCGGAGGCGGCCAGCACGATGAGGTCGCGCAGCCGCTCGAGCAGGTCCTCCACGAACCGCCGCGGCTCGTGGCCCGTCGAGATCACGCGCTCGACGACGCGGAACGCGCTCGCGCCGTCCCGCGCGGCGACCGCCGCCACCAGGTCGTCCAGCAGCGACGCGTGGGTGTAGCCGAGCAGGGCGACGGCGTCCTCGTAGACCAGCCCCTCCGGGCCGGAGCCGGCGATGAGCTGGTCGAGCACGGAGAGCGAGTCGCGGACCGAGCCGCCGCCGGCGCGCACCACGAGCGGCAGCACGCCGGAGCCGACCGTCACGCCCTCGGTGGTGCACAGCTGGTCCAGGTAGCCGACCATGACGTCCGGCGGCACGAGCCGGAACGGGTAGTGGTGCGTGCGCGACCGGATGGTGCCGATGACCTTGTCAGGCTCCGTCGTCGCGAAGATGAACTTCACGTGCTCCGGCGGCTCCTCGACGATCTTGAGCAGCGCGTTGAAGCCCTGCGGCGACACCATGTGCGCCTCGTCGAGGATGAACACCTTGTACCGGTCGCGGGCGGGCGCGAACGTGGCGCGCTCGCGCAGGTCGCGGGCGTCGTCGACGCCGCCGTGGCTGGCCGCGTCGATCTCCACCACGTCGAGGCTGCCGGGACCGCCGCGCGCGAGCTCGACGCACGACTCGCACACGCCGCACGGGGTGTCGGTCGGGCCCTGCGCGCAGTTGAGGCAGCGGGCGAGGATGCGGGCGGACGTCGTCTTGCCGCAGCCGCGCGGGCCGGAGAACAGGTACGCGTGGTTGGTCTGCCCCGAGCGCAGCGCCTGCCGGAGCGGCGCGGTGACGTGGTCCTGGCCGACGACCTCCGCGAAGGTCTCGGGCCGGTAGCGGCGGTACAGGGCTGTCGTCACCCCAGAACTCTAGAGGGGACTCCCGACATCCCGGGACCCCGCCGGTGCCACCTGGGGACGGACCACGGCGGGGCGTCGGGGTCGGCCGGTTCCCGGGCGGACCGCGGTGGCCGCGGGCGCCTGACGCGTCACCCACGCGATACCGCATCCCACATATCGGACGCCGTGTTCCATCCCGCGAGACGCCGGGCTAGGTTCGCCGCCATCGCGGACCGCTCCCGGTCCGCGCCCGACGCCCGAGGAGGAGGCAGCCCGATGCGCCAGCACGCCACGACCACCTGCCGCCTCTCGATGTGCGCCGGCGCGCAGGCCGTCGCCTGTCGCTGTACCGCCACGGCCTGACCGCGGGCGGCACCGGCGGCCGACGACGCGCCACCCGGGTCCGTCCCGGCCGCGCCGCGCGTCCCGCCGGTCCCGCGCCCCGCGCCCCGCGCCCCGCAGCCGACCGGCGGAACCCCGCCCCGGCGGCGGCCCGCCGCGCGCACCCCGCACCACCCCCGACCCCCGCAGCACCCCCGACCCGGCACGTCCCCCGCCGGGCCCACCCGAGAGGCACATCCCCATGAAGCGCAGACTGACCGCCTGGATCGCCGCGATCGCCGCCACCGCGTCGCTCGCCGCCTGCGCGTCCGGCGGCGGCGAGAGCTCGGCCGGGGCCACCGCGACCGCCGACGCGGACAACCGCGTCACGGTCCGCGTCGGCGTCACCGACAAGGCCCAGGAGTACTGGACGACGTTCACCGACCTGGCGGCGGACGAGGGCATCGACGTCGAGCTGGTGAACTTCACCGACTACACGCAGCCGAACCCGATCCTCAGCTCGGGCGACCTGGAGCTCAACCAGTTCCAGCACCTGCTGTACCTGGCGAACTACAACGTGAACTCCGACGACGACCTGCAGCCGATCGGCTCGACGGCGATCTACCAGCTCGGCCTCTACACGACCAAGGGCTACGCCTCGCCGGAGGACGTCCCGGAGGGTGCCGAGATCGCGATCCCGAACGACGTGGTGAACCAGGCCCGCGCGCTGCTGGTCCTCCAGTCGGCCGGCCTGATCTCGCTGGTCGACGGCGGCAACGCGTTCTCGACGCCGGCCGAGGTCGACGAGGCCGCGTCGAAGGTCAAGGTCGTCCCGGTCGACGCCAACCAGACCGCGGTGCAGCTGCAGAGCCTGGACGGCGCGATCATCAACAACAACTTCGCGACGGACGCGGGCATCGACCCGACCACCGCGATCTACTCCGACCTCGAGGACACCGACACCGCGCGGCCGTACCTCAACCTCTGGGTCGCCCGGGCCGAGGACGCCGACAACCCGGTGTTCCAGCAGCTCATCGAGATCTACCACTCCCCCGAGGTCACCGACCAGCTGGTGGAGGAGAACGGCGGCACCGCCGTGGTCGAGGACGTGCCGGCCGAGGAGCTGCAGTCCGACCTGGCCGACCTCGAGGACCTGGTCCGCGAGAACGCCTGAGCACCGCGCCCCACGGACGGCGCCGGCCCCGCGACGGGGTCGGCGCCGTCCGCGCGCGGGGAGCGGCGGACCTCGGGGACCCGTTCGGTGGCGGGACCGCGGCGCCGGTGGCACCGTGATCGCGCGGCACCCGGGTGCCGTGAGACCCGCGGACGCGGCGCTCCCGGCGGGTGCTAGGGTCGCCCGCGTCCGCCCCCACCCAGGGACAGGAGTCGAGCACGTGAGCACCCACGCCGCTTCCGAGCGCCGCGCGCAGCCGATGCGCGTCCAGGCCGGGGCGTCCTGCGGGCTCATGTGCTGTCGTCAGCGAATGTGCTGACGCTGCACCCTCGCAGCACGGCCCTCCCGCGGCGGACGTCCCGCCCGGCCCGACGCTCCTGAGCGAGCCGACCGGCCCGACCGGACACCTCCGCACGGCCCCAGGCCCGGCAGCACCGCCGCCGGCACCCCGGGGCCCCGCCGGTCGGCCCGCCACCGGCGCCGCGGCCTCCCCGCACGCCACGGCCCCGCGGGCCCGGCGACCGGCCCGCACGGGGCTCGCCCCGAGCCGAGCCCCACGCTCAGATCCACCGGAAGGCAGCACCACCATGAAGCGCAGACTGACCGCCGTCCTCGCCGCCCTCGCCGTGGGCGCGCTCGCCGCCTGCTCCGGCGGCGAGCCCGCGGCCGCCCCGACGACCGCGGACCCGGACAACCCGGTGACCGTGCGCGTCGGCGTCACGGACAAGTCGAAGGCGTACTGGACCACCTTCACGGACCTCGCGGCCGAGGAGGGCATCGACGTCGAGCTGGTGAACTTCACCGACTACCAGCAGCCGAACACGGTGCTCAGCGAGGGCCAGCTGGAGCTCAACCAGTTCCAGCACCTGCTGTTCCTCGCCAACTACAACGTCAGCGCGGACGACGACCTCGCGCCCATCGGGGCGACGGTCATCTACCAGCTCGGCCTGTACACGACCAAGGGCTACGCGTCGCCGGACGAGATCCCGGACGGCGGCGAGGTCGCCATCCCGAACGACCCGACCAACCAGGCGCGCGCGCTGCTCGTGCTGCAGTCGGCCGGCCTCATCTCGCTCCAGGACGGCGGCAACGCGCTGTCGACCCCCGCCGAGATCGACCAGGCGGCGTCCCGCGTGAAGGTCGTCCCCGTCGACGCGAACCAGACCGCGATCCAGCTGCAGGACCTGGACGCCGCGGTGGTCAACAACAACTTCGCCGCCGACGCGGGCATCGACCCGACGACGGCGATCTACTCCGACCTGGAGGACACGGACACGGCCCGCCCGTACGTGAACATCTGGGTCGCCCGGGCCGAGGACGTCGACAACCCGGTGTACGCGGACCTGATCGAGATCTACCACCGCGACGAGGTCATCGGCCAGCTCCTGGAGGAGAACCAGGGCACGGCGGTCGAGCAGGACCTGAGCCCCGAGGAGCTGCAGGCCAGCCTCACGGAGCTCGAGGACCAGGTCCGCGCGGCCGGCTGACGCACACGGTGCGCCGGGCGGCCCGCGGGTCGTCCGGCGCACGACCGCCCGCCGGCGCGACGCCGGCACCCGCCACCCGCACCCGCGGGCGACCCCCACCCAGGACGGTGACCCCGATGACCGCGATGGTCTCCCTGCGTGACGTGACGAAGGTGTTCGACGGGTCCTCAGGACCCGTGCGCGCCGTCGACGGCGTCACGCTCGACATCGAGCGCGGCGACGTGTTCGGCGTGATCGGCTACTCCGGCGCCGGCAAGAGCACGCTGGTCCGGCTGATCAACGCGCTCGAGGCCCCGACCTCCGGGCAGGTGGTGGTCGACGGCACCGAGCTCACCGGGCTCTCCGAGCGCGGCCTGCGCCCCGCCCGCGCCGGGATCGGCTTCATCTTCCAGCAGTTCAACCTGCTGAAGTCCCGCACGGTCGCCGCGAACGTGGCGTACCCGCTGCGGGTCGCGAAGTGGCCGAAGGCCAAGCGCGAGGCCCGCGTGGCCGAGCTGCTCGAGTTCGTCGGGCTGTCCGACAAGGCCAAGCAGTACCCCGACCAGCTGTCCGGCGGGCAGAAGCAGCGCGTCGGCATCGCCCGGGCGCTCGCGACGTCGCCGGCCCTGCTGCTGGCCGACGAGGCCACCAGCGCCCTCGACCCCGAGACAACCAAGGACGTGCTCGACCTGCTCCGCCGGGTGAACCGCGAGCTCGGCGTCACGATCGTGGTCATCACGCACGAGATGTCGGTCGTCTCCTACCTGTGCAACAAGGTCGCGGTCATGGAGCACGGCAAGGTGGTCGAGGAGGGCGACGTCTACCGCGTGTTCGCGGAGCCGACCCAGCCGATCACGCGCCGGTTCATCGGCGCCGCGCTGCACGACCGCCCCCGGCCCGACGTCGTCGCCCGGCTGCGCGAGCGGCACGCGGGCCGGATCGTCACGATCGCCATCCGGGAGAGCGAGGCGACCGCCGGCATCATCGTCACCGAGCGCCTGCGCGCCCACGGGATCGACGGCCACGTGGTGTTCGGCGGCATCACCGAGGTGAACTCCCGCCCGCTCGGCTCGCTCACCTTCGCGCTGGAGGGCCCCGACGCCGCGATCGACGCGTTCCTCGCGGACCTCCGCGCGCACACCGAGGTGATCGAGCACGCCCCCGACGGCGACCACGCCGGCCCCGCGAGCAAGGAGGTGGGCGCGTGAACTCCAACGGCGTCTCCCTGTGGCCCGAGCTCTGGCAGGCGCTCGGCGAGACCCTGCAGATGGCGATCGCCGCCCTGGCGATCGGCGGGCTCGCCGGCCTCGTGCTCGGCATCGCGCTCTACGTGACCCGCGCGGGGAACATCCTGGCCAACCGGCCGGTGTTCGTCGTGCTCAACGTGCTGGTCAACATCGTCCGGCCGATCCCGTTCATCATCTTCATCACCGCGGTCCGGCCGCTGACCCAGGCGCTCACCGGGGCGTCCTACGGCGTGGAGGCCGCGATCCCGGCGCTGGCGATCATGGCGACGTTCGCGACCTCGCGGATCGTCGAGCAGAACCTGGTGGCGCTCGACCCGGGCGTCGTCGAGGCGGCGCGCGCGATGGGCGCGGGCCCGCTGCGGATCATCGCGACCGTGATCGTCCCCGAGACGCTCGGCCCGCTCATCCTGGGCTTCACGTTCCTGTTCGTCGGCATCGTCGACATGACGGCGGTCGCGGGCGCGATCGGCGCCGGCGGCCTCGGCGACTTCGCGATCGTCTACGGGTACCAGCGGTTCAACGACGTGGTCACGTGGACCGCCGTCGCGGTGATCGTGGTGATGGTCCAGCTCGCCCAGTTCCTGGGCAACTTCCTGGCCCGCAAGGTCCTGCGCCGCTGACGCGCCTCGCCCGCCGCCGGCGCGCCCGCCGCCTCGCGCCGAGATAGGACCTGCCCGGCGAGATAGGACCGTCCACGGCCCTATCTCGACCGGGCGGTCCTATCTCGGCGACTGTATGGCGGCCGGCGCTAGAGCTTCTTGCCCGGGTTGAGGATGTTCCGGGGGTCCAGGACCGCCTTGATGCCGCGCTGGATCGCCAGCACGCGCTCGCCGAGCTCCCCCGCGAGCGCCCCGCGCTTCTCGGTGCCGATGCCGTGCTCGCCCGTGACGGTCCCGCCGAGCTCGACCGCGAGCCCGAGGATCCGCGCGTGCGCCTCCGCCGCCGCGGCGACCTGCCCCGGGTCAGCGGGGTCGAACGCGATCACCGGGTGCAGGTTGCCGTCGCCGACGTGCCCGCCCGTGCCGATCGGCAGCCCGACCTGCCCGGAGATGTCGCCCAGCCGCTCCAGGAGCTCGGGCAGCCGGGTGCGCGGCACCGCGACGTCCTCGTTGATGCTGCCGCCGCGGACGGCCCGCATCGCCGGGTTGAACGCCCGTCGGGCGCGCAGCAGCGCGTGCAGCCGCTGCTCGTCGTGCGCGACGTCGACCGTCAGGGCGCCGTGCTCCCGCGCGATCGCCTCGTAGGCCGCGACGTCCTCGACGCCGCCGACCGCCTCGTCGGTGATCGCCAGCAGCATCGCCTCGGCGCCCGCCGGCAGCCCGGCGTCCGGGTCGTACGCCACCAGCGAGGCCAGCACGACGCCGTCGAGCAGCTCGAGCGTCGACGGGCGGTGCGGGCTCGCGATGATCGCGTTCGCCGCCTCCAGCGCATCGCCCACCGTCGCGAACGTCGCGCACACGCCGCGGTCGGGGCCCGGGGCGGGCAGCAGACCGAGCGTCGCCTCGGTGACGACGGCGAGCGTGCCCTCCGAGCCGACGACCAGCCCCGTGAGGTCGAGCCCCGCCACCGCCTTCACGGTCTCCGGTGACGTCCGGACGACCTCCCCGTCGGCCAGCACGACCTCGAGCGAGCGCACGAAGTCCCGGGTGACCCCGTACTTCACGCAGCGCATGCCGCCCGCGTTGGTCGCGATGTTCCCGCCGATCGTGCTCTGCGCGTACGACGCCGGGTCCGGCGGGTAGAACAGCCCGCGGGCGGCGACGGCGTCGACCAGGTCCTTGGTGACGACGCCCGGCTGGACGACGGCGACCTGGTCGACCGGGTCGATCCGGCGGATCTCCGTCATCCGGGCCGTCGACAGCAGGATCGCGCCCGGGACGGCGTTGGCGCCGCCGGCGAGCCCGCTGAGCGCGCCCTGCGGGACGACCGGGACGCCGTGCGCGTGCGCGGCGCGGAGCACGGCGGAGACCTCGGCGGTGGTCGACGGCTGCACCAGCACGACCGGGTCGCCGGTGGGCGGGGTCGCGGAGCCGTCCTGGGACCGGCCGCGCAGCGCGTCGGCGTCCGTCACCAGCGCCTCGGCGGGCAGCGCGGCGCGCAGGTCGGCGAGGACGGCCGCGAGCGCGGCGGCGTCCGGCGCCGCGGCGGCCGCGGCCGGGCCCGGGTCGGCGGGGCCGGGGTCGACGGGCGTGCGGGTCCCGGTCACGGCAGCCTCACGTGCTCGGGGGTGAGCTCGGCCAGGGACCGCACGCCGAGCAGGCGGAGGGTCCGGGCGATCTCGGTGGTCAGGATGGTGCCGACACGGTCGACGCCGCGCTCACCACCGGCCATCAGGCCGTACAGGTACGCCCGCCCGAGCATGACGGCGCGCGCGCCGAGGGCGACCGCCGCCACGACGTCGGCGCCGTTCGAGAAGCCGGTGTCGACGTACACCTCGGCGCGGTCGCCGACCGCCTGCACCGTGTCGGGGACGAGCGTCAGGGGCACCGGCGCCCGGTCGAGCTGCCGCCCGCCGTGGTTCGACAGCACCACCGCGTCCGCGCCCGCACCGACCACGCGCTCGGCGTCGGCGACGGTCTGCACGCCCTTGACCACCAGCGGTCCGTCCCAGTGCTCGCGCACCCACGCCAGGTCGGCGAGCTCGACCGTCGGGTCGAACATGTGCGCCGCGAGCTCCTCGATCGTGCCCTGCCAGGAGTCGAGCGTCGCGAACCGCAGCGGCTCCGTGGTGAGGAAGTTCAGCCACCACGACGGGTGCAGCGCGCCGTCGACGACGGTCCTGACCGACAGGGCCGGCGGGATGCTGAACCCGTTCCGGTTGTCCCGCAGCCGGGCACCGCCCACCGGCGTGTCCACGGTGATGACCAGCGCCTCGTAGCCGGCGGCCTTCGCGCGCGCCATCAGCTCGGTCGACGCGCCGCGGTCCTTCCACACGTACAGGCCGAACCAGTTCCGCCCGTCGGGCGCGGCGGCGGCCAGGTCCTCGATCGACGTCGTGCCCATCGTCGACAGCGTGTAGGGGACGCCGGTGCGCGCCGCGGACCGGGCGACGGCCCGCTCGCCCTCGTGCTGCATCATCCGCGTGAAGCCGGTCGGGGCGTACAGGAACGGCGCCGCGGCGGGCCGGCCCAGGACCGTCGTCGACAGGTCGACCTCGCCGACGTCCCGCAGCACCGACGGGCGGAACTCGACGTCCCGGAGCGTCCGGCGGGCCCGGCGCAGCGACACCTCCGCCTCGGCGGCGCCGTCCACGTAGTCGAACACCGACCGCGGGGTGCGCGACCGGGCGATCGTCCGCAGGTCCCGCACCGTGTACGCCCGGGACAGCCGGCGGGCCACCGGGTCCAGCTCGAGCGGACGCATCCGCAGCAGGGGCCTGAGCTCGGACCAGGTCTGCAGCCGTCGCCGCACGTGTCGCCTCCTCGCCGGTGGGCCCGGCGGCTCCGGGCCCCGCCCGGGCACGGTAGCCCCGCGGACGCGCCCGACGGGGGCGCGACTCACCCCGCGACGGGTGGTGACCCGCGACGCCGGGGTCGGAGCGGGCACCCGCGGCAGCGCGTTCAGTCCTCGCGGTCGGCCTTCGTGCGCTCCGCGCGCTCGGCCGCGTTCTGGTGCGCCCGCTCGTTCGCGTTCGCGGCGGGGCCGGGCCCGCCCTCGGTCGCGTCGGCTCCGTCGTCGGCCCCCGGGTCGGCGCCGGTCCCGGGGCCCGCCGGGCCGGGCTTCCCCGCGTCGGCCTTGCCGTCGCCGGGTCCCGCCGCGCCCGCGCCGGTCTCCACCCGGTCGACGACGGCGACCGCCGTCCCGGCGCCGTCGCCGGCCGCCCGGCCGCCCGCGCCGCCGTCGCCGGTGGCCGACGAGCCGCCCGCGCCCGTCGCGACGGTCACGGTGCCCGGCTCCGCCGCGGTCGCGTCCGGGAGGCCGGCGTCGGTCTCCGGCTCCGCGACGGCCGGTGTCGTGGCGTCGTCCGGCTCGGCCGACGCCTCCTGCGACACCACGGCCGGCTCCTGCGTCGTGGCGGCCGGGTCCGCGGCGGGTGCGTGCGGCGCCAGCGCGCTCGCCGCGACCACCAGGGCGGCCGTCACGCCGAGCAGCGCCGTGCCCACCACGACGCCGCGTCGCCGCCGCCCGGGGTCCGTGGCCGCCGCCGCGCCCGCGTCGGTCGCCGGGCCGGCACTGATCACCGGGTCGGCGCCGGTCGCCGCGGGGGCGTCCGCGCGGAGCGCGCCCGGCTCGGCGCGCAGCCCGAGCAGCCGGGGGTCGACGCCCAGCGTGGGGGCGTCGAGGTCGTCGTCGAGGTCAGCCACGAGGTCCGAGGCGAGGGGGCCGTCGGGCAGCGGCCCGCTCGGGTGCTCCTCGAGCGCCCCGGGGTCCACCGGACCCACCGGGACCGCCACCGCGGGCAGCGCCACCGTCCCCAGGGGGACCGCCGCGGCACCGATGTCCCCCGCCACCGGGCCCACGCCGAGCGCGCCGGGGCGGAGCAGCGCCCGGAGCTCCTCGGCGGCGGCCGCCGCCGTGAGCCGGTCCAGCGGGTCCAGCGCGGTCATCGAGCCGATGAGCTCCGCCCACCGCGGCCCGAAGCGCTCGGGCAGCGGGACCGGCCGGTGCAGCCGCGCCACCGCGGAGGTCAGCGCGTCACCGGGGAACGCCCGCTCGGCGGTGAGGCACTCGACCAGCACGAGCCCGAGCGCGTAGACGTCGGACGCCGCCGTGAGGCGTCCGCCGGTCGCCTGCTCCGGGCTGAGGTAGGACGGGGTGCCGAGGAGCTCCTGCGTCGCGGTCGCGGTCTCGTCGGCCCGGACGCGGGCGATGCCGAAGTCCGTCAGCTTGGTCCACGAGCCGCCCGCGCCGCCCCGGCCTGCCGGGGGCAGCAGGATGTTGCCGGGCTTCACGTCGCGGTGCACGACGCCCTCGTCGTGGATGTACGCCAGCGCCTCGGCCACGTGCACGCCGACCAGGGCCGCGTCCTCCGCGGACAGCGGGCCCTCCGCGAGCCGGGCGGCCAGCGACGGGCCGCGCACCAGCTCCATGACCAGGAAGTCCTGCATCTCGCCGCCGGGCAGCTCGGTGGTGCCCGCGTCGAGCATCATCACGAGGCCGGGGTGGCCGAGCCGGGCGAGCAGCCGCATCTCGGCGCCGTGCCGCTCCTCGTCGTCGTGCCCGGTCGCCGACGGGTGGAACACCTTCACGGCCACGTCCCGGGCCAGGACCCGGTCGTGCGCGAGGTAGACCTCCGCCATGCCGCCGCGACCCAGGCGCTCCCCGAGCGTGTAGCGACCGCCGAGCACCGTCCCCGCGGACAGCGCGTGCTCCCGGGGGCGCAGCCCGGCTCCGGGCGCGACGTCGGGGGCAGGCGCGGTCGCCTGCTCGAGATGGTCACCCATCGACGAACCTCCTCGACGTGGAGTACCAGGATCACCGGGGACCCTCGCACGCGCGCGTCGAGACGGGCGGTGTCACCTGCACGGGGGACGGGGCCCGGTGGCCCGCGTCCCGCCCGCCGGCCGGCTCAGTCGGGCCTGACCTGCGGTTCCGCCAGGACGGAGCGCAGCAGCGGCCGGCTCGTCTCGGTCGCCCCGAGCACCAGCAGGCACCCGGCCGTGAGGCACGTCACGAGCAGCAGCAGCCCGCTGGGGTCCGTCACGCCGGCCACCCCGAACACCGGCGACATCATCAGCACCGCGGTCGCCGCCGACCCCACCGCGACCAGCAGCATCGGCACGAGCACCTCGCGGCGCCGCACGGAGTCGAGCAGCGCCACCGGGGTGCCCGCGAGCACCTGGAGCGCGTACTCCCGGCGCCGGTCCAGCACCGTCGCCGCCTGGGTGATCCCCGCCGAGGCGGCCGCGACCAGGAACGTGATCGCCAGCGTGAGCAGCGCGCCCCGCATGAGGTCGCCGGTGAAGGTCCGCATCTCCGCGACCTCGGCGACGGACGCGCCGTCGCCGGCCGACCCCGACGCCAGCAGCGGCACCACGGCCAGCGCCCCCGCGACGAACCCGGCCAGGCCGAGCCCGCCGACCACCCGCCACGTCGCGCGCGGGTCGTCGACCAGGCGGCGCGCCGCGAGCAGCTGCGCGGGCGTCCGCGCCCGGCGCACCCGCAGCCGGCCGACCAGCCCCAGCGCCCACGGGCCGACGAGGTTCAGCGCCGCGAACCCGAGCGCCAGCGACCCGATGGCGAACGCGATCGCGAACGCCCCGAGCTGCCCGAGCACCAGGGTGACGACCATGAACAGGCCCATCGCGGCCAGCGCCAGCACCGCCCGCACGGCCCGCATCCTCGGGGGCGTCTGCCGCCGGGCGACCCCGAGCGGCGACACCACGACCCGGCGGAGCGAGACGACGCCGCTCACCACCGCCAGCAGGGGCACCACCACGCACGCGGCGGCGAGGACCGGCCACCCGACCCAGAGCTCCCCCGCGGAGAACGTCGACCCCTGGAACGGCACCCGCGTCCACACCGGCAGCAGCGCGACGTACCCCAGCGCGCCCGCCACCGCCCCCGCCAGCCCCTGCCACGCGGTCTCGACGACGGTGAGCGCGACCACCTCGCGGGGCGTGACGCCGAGCAGCCGCAGCGTCGCCAGCCGGGCGTCCCGCCGTGCGACCCCGAGCCGGGCCGCCGACCCGCCGAGCGTGAGCAGCGGCACCACCAGCAGCACGACGGCCGTCCACGCGAACACCACGTAGGTGTCGCCGTTCGCGCGCTGGTAGGCGTCCGCGGGGTCCGCGGCGCGGCCGGCGAAGCCCAGGAGCCCGCCGATCACGGACAGCGTCAATGCCGTCATCACCGCGAACGCCGCCACCGCGAGCGCGGTCGTCAGCCGGCTGTCCCGGCCGCCGGCGCGGCGCAGCCGCGGCGCCAGGGCGAGCACGGCGCTCACCGCAGACCGCCCTGCGGGACGCGGCGCTCGTCCGCCACCACGCGGCCGTCGCGCACCTCGACGCGCCGCCCGCACCACGCCGCCACGCCGGCGTCGTGCGTCACCACGACCAGCGACGCGCCCGCGAGCCGGGTGGTCTCCGTGAGTACCCGCATCACCTCGTGGCCGGTGGCCTGGTCGAGCGCGCCGGTCGGCTCGTCGGCGAACACCACCTCGGGTCCCGTGATCAGGGCGCGGGCGACCGCCACCCGCTGCGCCTGGCCGCCGGACAGCTCCCCGGGGCGCCGACCCTCCATCCCCGCGAGGCCCAGCGACGCGAGCCACCGGCCCGCGAGCTCCGTGGCCTCCCTGCGGGACGTGCCGAGCAGCATCGGCGCCAGCGCCACGTTCTCGATCGCCGGCAGCTCCGCGAGCAGCTGGCCGAACTGGAACACGAAGCCGTACTGCCGCCGGCGCACGAGCGAGCGCTCGCGCTCGTCGAGGTCGTGCAGCCCGCGCCCCGACAGCGCCACCGTGCCGGCGTCGGGGACGAGGATGCCGGCGAGGCAGTGCAGCAGGGTGGACTTGCCCGACCCGGAGGGCCCCATCACGGCGACCGACTCGCCGGGGGCCACGTCCAGGTCGACTCCGGCGAGCGCGGTCGTCGCGCCGAACTGCTTCACGAGGCCGCGGGCGGACAGCCGGGGGCCGGGGGTCGTCGTGCTCATGCCGCCAGCGTCCCGCCGCGCGCGGGGCCGGCGCGTCGTGCCGCGGTCGCGTCCTCGGGGGGCGCCGGCTGCGACCGGGGGCGGAGGCCGGGCGCCGGGTCCGACCGGGGACGGACGACCTCCGGGCGACCCGCGGGGCCTGCGCGGGGCCTGCGCGGGGCCTGCGCGGGTCCTGCACGGGTCCTGCGCGGTCGGGCCCGGGCATGCGAGGACCCCCCGCACACCCGCCAGAGCTCACCTGCCCTTGCTGCCTTCCGGCCCTGGGGGGGTTCAGCGAGATGACGCCGCACGAGGGGTCTGCCCCCAGCCTAACGCAGCCGGGACGTCCGTTTCGCCGCGTCACGGCCCCGCCGACTCCCGGTCGACGCCCGATCGGGGCACCGGATCACCCGCGCCCGGGGTGCAGCACCGCCGCTGACCTGTCGATACGGCACAGTGCGGCCAGACGTCCCACGACTCGCGTCGCGCCCCCTCGACCCCCCGGCGGCCCCGACCGCCCCTGCGAAAGGCACCCGCGTGGCCACCGTCGACCAGACCCTCACCGCCGCCATGTCCATCGAGGGTGCGACCGCCGTCGCGCTCGTCGACTTCGACTCCGGAATGCTCCTCGGCTCCGCCGGCGGCGGCATCGACCTGGACCTCGCCGCGGCCGGCAACACCGACGTGGTGCGCGCCAAGTTCCGCACCCTCGCGTCCCTCGGTCTGTCCGACGGCATCGAGGACATCCTCATCACCCTGACCAGCCAGCTGCACCTGATCCGCCTGCTGCAGAGCGCGCACGGCCAGGGCCTGTTCCTCTACCTGGTCCTGGACCGCAGCCGCGCGAACCTCGCGATGGCCCGCCGGCAGCTGCTCAACCTCGAGCGCGACCTGGACCTCTGAGCACCACCGACCGACCGCACGAGGAGGACGCCGCGGCATGATCATCCGCCAGAACGGCCTGCAGGTCGCCGCCACGCTGCGGCACGCCGTCGACGGGATCCGTCGCGTCCTCCTCGTCCAGCGGGACGGGACGCCGTTCAGCGACGACGGGCCGGAGGAGGACCGCGACCGGCTCGCCGCCCTCGTCGTCGCCTGCGTCGAGATGGCCCACCACACCGCCGCGGGCGCCTCGCTCACCGGCCTGGCGACGTGCACCGTCCGGACCGACGACGGGGCCGTGGTCGCGACGCCCGTGGGCGACCGGTTCGCGCTGGCCGTCGTCACCGAGCCGACGGTCAATCTCGTGCTGCTGCAGCGGGTGCTGGCGCCGCAGGTGGAGCACCTGCTGGCGCTCGACGGGGGTGCCTGACCCCCGCCGAGCGCGGTCGTCCGCGCCGAGCGCGGCGGCAGGGGGTACCGCGCTCGGCGGGAGCCACCGCGCTCGGCGTCGGGCGGGCCGGCGACGGGCCGTCTGTCAGTCGTCCAGGCGGCGCAGGTAGCGCTCCGGAGCCGCCAGGAACCCGCCCCAGGTCCCAGCCGTCCCGCAGCACCTGCGCCACCGCGGGGACCCGGGTGAACCACGCGCCCGCGTCGACGGGCTCGCGGTCGTCGGCGCGCACGCGGCGCACGGGCGGGGCGGGACCGGTCAGGGCACGCGGGGCAGCCCACCACACGGGTCCGCCAGCCGCGTCGGGGGACGCCTCGGCCGGGCGCGGTCGGCCCGGTTACCGAGCACGGCTCCGGCTCGGGTACCCTCTTACGGCCGGGAGGATTCGCCTAGTGGCCTATGGCGCACGCTTGGAAAGCGTGTTGGGTTCACGCCCTCGGGGGTTCGAATCCCCCATCCTCCGCAGGTCGACGGGCCCGCCACCGCGTTCGCGCAGGTGGCGGGCCCTTCGTCATGTCCGGTGCGGGCGTCACTCCGTCCCGTCGGTGTCCGTCGTCCCCTCGTAGAGCCCGATCTCGTTGCCCTCGGTGTCGACGAAGACCGCCCACCAGCTCGTCTCGCTGATCTCCGCCTTCGGCCGGACGACGCGCCCGCCGAGCTCGGTGACCCGGCGCAGCGTGTCGTCGATGGAGTCGACCTCGACGTAGGACCGCGGCCGGTCGAAGTTCTCGTCCCGGGGGGCCAGCCCGCCGCCGCTGATCTTGTTCGGGGCCTGCCACATCGGGTAGCCCTCGTAGCCCGGGTACTCCTGGATCTGCCAGCCGAACAGCGTGCCGTAGAAGCCCTTCGCCCGGTCGACGTCGTCGACCGGGATGTCGATGTGCGTGATGTCGCCGTGTGCCATGCCCACACCCCCGTGACCGGCGACCCCGCGCCGCTGCGGGATCGGCTGCGCCCAGGGTACGACCGGCCCCCGACACGCGGTCCGGGGCCGGGCGGGTGGGGCGTCAGCCCTTCTTGCGCGGCGCCGCCCCGATGGAGCGCAGCCGGCGCGCCGCCACCGCGAGCTGCACGTCGCGGTACTGCGCCGCGCGGTGCATCTGGCCGCGCAGGTCGGTGCCCGAGGCGCGGTGCCGCAGGTCGCACGGGACCTCGACGGCGACGAACCCCTTGCGCAGCAGGTCGATCGTCATGCCGGTCTCGACGCCCCAGCCGCGGGCGAGCGGCGTCGCGGCCTCGAAGGCCTCACGGGTGAGGCAGCGCATGCCGGACAGCGGCTGCGTCGGGGTCCACCCGGTCAGCGACTGGATGGCGCGCCGGGCGGCGCCCACGACGATGCCACGCCCGCCGGCACCGGGCTGGGGCGGCAGCAGCGCGATCGACACGTCGGCGGTGCCCTCGAGCACCGGCGGGACGAGCGGGGCGGTGTTGACGGCGGTGTCGCCGAGGTCGCCGTCGATGAACAGGAGCAGCCGCGGCGGGCGGTCCGGCGCGTCCCGCATGGCGACGACGGCGGCGCCGGTCTCCATCGCGGCGGCCTTGCCCCGGTTGTGCGAGTGCCGCACGACGACGGCGCCGGCCTCGCGGGCGACGTGCTGGGTGTTGTCCTCCGAGCCGTCGTCGACGACGAGGACCAGGTCGACGTGCGGGATCGCCCGCGCGGACCGGACGGTGGCGGCGATCCGGCGGGACTCGTCCTTGGCGGGGATGACGACGGCGACGCGCTGCCGGGACCGGCCGGTGCGGGCGGTGGTCGTGGGCGCCTCGAGCGGCGCGGGCTGCTGGGGCGGGGACCGTCGGGGCTTGCGCGGGGCCGGCTCCTCCGCCCGGGCAGGGCGGTCGTCGACCGATCGATCCTCGGTCCTGTCCTCCGCCTCGCCCGTCACGCGGGTCAGCCTATCGAGCCGGCCGGGCCGCGCGCGCCGTCCAGGGCCGGACACGCGGACGCTGCACACGACGGTCACACGGGCGGCGCGGCGCCGTCACCAGCGGCTCCGCGCGGGCGTCCCGGGCCGGGACGCCGCAGGCCGCCCCGGCGTGCACCGGGGCGGTGCGGCGGGGCGGCCTGCGGAGGGGCTCAGCGGAGCGTGACCTGCCGGGCGACGATGCCGGCGCGGGCGCGGCGGGCGTTCGCGTCGAGGGGCTCGGTGTCGGCGAGCGCGGCCGCGAAGCGCGGCGCGAACTCCGTCACGGCCTGCTCGATGTCCTCGGCCTCGCTGCCGCGCGCCAGCTCCCACACCGGGACGACCAGGCCGTTGGACCGGAAGTAGCCGATGAACTTGGCGCCCTCGAAGCCGGACTCGCGGCGGCCGTGCAGCCGGGCGAGGCCGTCGATGACCTGCTGCTCGTCGTGCGGCTGCGCCCAGCGCAGGTACTCGCGGGCGCCCATGCGGACCCAGTAGGCCGCGTCGACGGCCGCGAGCTTCTTGGTGTCGACGACGCCCGCGTCGGCCTCCTCGATGGCGGCCTTGAGGTCCGGGGTCATCTCGGTGTCGGCGGCGACCCAGTAGGCGAAGCTCTCCTCCACCGTCACCTCGAACGGCACGGTGGTGTCGAGCACGTCCTGCAGCCGCGGGCCGGGGCCCGCCAGGCCGGAGCCCTGCACGGCGGTGCCGGGCTCGGAGTCGAGCGCCTCGAGCAGCGCCGCGGCGAGGTCGCGGCTCGCGTCGCCGGAGCCGCCGACGACCTGCAGCGCGAGCAGCACGACGCCGTCGGCGCGGTGCAGCGCGGCCCAGCCGTCGGGGAGCACGGTGGTGATCGTGACGTCGCGCGCGCCGTGCTCGGCGTTCGTGCGGGCGGTCGCGGTGGCGGCGGGCACGAGCTCGCGCAGGGCGACCCAGTCGGGCTCGCCGGGGAGGCCCTCGAAGGGGCGCAGCACGAAGTCGACGGAGGAAGAGGCCATGCACCCAGGCTACCGGGCCGCGACGCGCCCCCGCCGTGGTCCGCAGGTCGCCCGCTCGACCAGCCGCGCGACCGTCTTCGGTGGCAGGATCGGGCCATGGACCCGCGCGCCGGAACCCCTGCCCAGCCCTCCGACCTCGTGGACGTCGAGGCGATGCTCGCCGCGTACCACGACCGCCGCCCCGACCTGGAGGATCCCGCGCAGCGCGTGGTGTTCGGCACCAGCGGCCACCGCGGCTCGAGCCTCGACGGCGCCTTCAACGAGGCGCACATCGTCGCGATCACCGCCGCGATCGTCGAGTACCGCCGCAGCCAGGGCACCGACGGCCCCCTGTTCATCGGCCGGGACACCCACGGCCTGTCGGAGCCGGCGTGGCGGACCGCGCTGGAGGTGCTGGCGGCCGCCGGCGTCGAGGTGCGCGTCGACGCCCGCGACTCCTGGACCCCGACGCCCGCCGTGTCGCACGCGATCCTGCTGCACAACGGCGCCGCGACCTCCGAGGGGGTGCGCGCGACCGGCCCCGGCCTGGCGGACGGCATCGTCGTCACCCCGTCGCACAACCCGCCCCGGGACGGCGGCTTCAAGTACAACCCGCCGCACGGCGGGCCGGCGGGCTCCGAGGCCACGACATGGATCGCGGACCGGGCCAACGAGCTGCTCGCGAGCGGCGTGGACCGGGTGCCGCGCGTCAGCGTGGACGCCGCGCTCGCCGCGGACACCACCCGCAAGCACGACTTCCTCGGGGCGTACGTCGACGACCTGACGCACGTGCTCGACCTGGACGCGATCCGGTCGGCCGGCGTGCGGATCGGCGCGGACCCGCTCGGCGGCGCGTCCGTCGAGTACTGGGGCGCGATCGCCGAGCGGTACGGGCTGGACCTCACGGTCGTGAACCCGCGGGTCGACCCGCAGTGGTCGTTCATGACCCTGGACTGGGACGGCAAGATCCGGATGGACTGCTCGTCGCCGTCGGCCATGGCGTCGCTCGTCACGGCGATGCAGGGCGACTCGCCGTTCGACATCGCGACCGGCAACGACGCGGACTCCGACCGGCACGGCATCGTCACGCCGGACGCCGGGCTGATGAACCCGAACCACTACCTCGCGGTGGCGATCCGGTACCTGTACTCCGGCGCGCGCCCGGGCTGGCCGGCGGACGCCGCGATCGGCAAGACCCTGGTGTCGTCGTCGCTGATCGACCGGGTCGCGGCCGACCTCGGCCGCCGGCTGCTGGAGGTCCCGGTCGGCTTCAAGTGGTTCGTCCCCGGCCTGCTCGACGGGTCGGTCGGCTTCGGCGGCGAGGAGTCGGCCGGGGCGTCGTTCCTGCGCAAGGACGGCTCGGTGTGGACCACCGACAAGGACGGCATCATCCTGGCGCTCCTGGCCTCGGAGATCCTGGCGACGACCGGGAAGTCCCCGTCGCAGCACCACGCGGAGCTCGTCGGCCGGTTCGGCGAGTCCTGGTACGCCCGCGTGGACGCGCCGGCGACCCTCGAGCAGAAGGCCACGCTCGGGAAGCTGTCGCCGGAGCAGGTGACGGCCACGACGCTCGCCGGCGAGGACATCACCGCGAAGCTCACGTCGGCGCCGGGCAACGACGCGGCGATCGGCGGCCTCAAGGTGACGACCGAGAACGCCTGGTTCGCCGCGCGGCCGTCCGGCACGGAGAACGTCTACAAGATCTACGCCGAGTCGTTCGTGGGCCCCGAGCACCTGACGCAGGTGCAGGAGGCCGCGAAGGACGTCGTCTCGGACGCGCTCGGCGGCTGAGGGCGACGCGCCGGCCCGGCTCCCACGAGCCGGGCCGGCGCGGGTCTCACGCCTCGGCGACCGGCAGGCAGACCCGGGTCACCCAGGCCGCCGGGTCGGGCTCGGTGACCGGTCCCACCACGTACACGTTGCGCATGGGCCCGGCGACCCGCAGGCCGTGGGTGGCGATCCACTCGCCGAGGTCGGCCATCACCCCGGAGACCCCGTCGTACGGGCCCCGGAGCTCGGCGACCACGGCGTCGACGGGCGGCTCCTCGACGTGGCGCACGCCGTCCCGGCCGGTGAACTCCCCGGTCACGTCGAGCTGGACCTCGACGTCCGGGTCGTGGTCGACGAAGCCCTCGTCGTGGAACACGGCGACCGCGGACGCGTCCGGCGCCGGGACCGCCCCGGACGCCTCGAGCGCGGCCCCGAGGCGCTGCCACAGCAGCCCCTCGTCGCCGTACGCCGGGATCACGGCCCGCAGGGACGCGACGCGTCGGGCGGGCAGGGTGGTGCGGACAGGGTGGGTGGACATGACGGGTCCTTCCAGATCGGTGAGGAATCGGTCGATGTCCGACAGCCGGCCCTCGGCGAGGGCGATCTCCTCCTCCGCCGCGCGACGCCGCTCGAGCAGCACCGCCCGCAACCGCGCCACGTCGTCGAACGGGGCGCAGGCCGCCAGGTCGGCGATCCCCACCCCGGCGTCGCGCAGCGCCCGGATGCGTCCGGCCGTGCGCAGCAGCGCGGGGTGGTAGCTCCGGTACCCGCTGAACGGGTCGACCCGGGTGGGCGGCAGGACGCCGTGCTCGTCGTAGTGGCGCAGCATGCGGACGCTGAGCATCAACAGGCGGGAGTACTCGCCGATCGTGAGGAGCCGGGTGTCGGACATGTCCACGACTGCACACCCTGCCACCGTGTGAGGGTCCAGCCCCGGCCCGCCCGCGTTCGACGCGCGGGCCGGCCGCGACGCGCCTAGCGTGGGCGGCTCACCCGCAGCGAAGGAGCAGTGATGAGCGAGGACGTCACGCCGTTCCCCGAGGACTCCCCCGACGCCCTGACCGAGCCGGACGTGGACGAGATCCGCGACGAGGAGGTCTCGGACGAGGAGGTCGCCCGGTCGATGCCGGACGCCAGCCCGTCCGACCAGGACCCGGGCTCGTACCTCAACCCCTGAGACCGCCCGCCGCGCCGGGCCTCAGCGACGACCCGGCGCGGCGGCGCGACACCCGCAGCGCGAGCACCAGCGCCAGGGGCGCCAGCGACTCCGCGCCCGCCACGGCGCGCTCGGCCAGGCCCTCGAGGGCCCCGCCCCGGGCCTGCTCGGCGACGAACCAGCCCAGCAGCCCGAGCAGCACGGCCGTCGCGGGGACGGCGACCACGGGCCGCAGCGGCCCCGCACCGGACCGGCGCGCCGAGGCCGCGGGCCACAGCGCCAGCGCCCCGAACGCCACGGCCGCGGCGACCCCGTGCGCGTGCGGGTCCCGGTCGAGCGGCAGCAGCCCGACGGCGGCCGTCGCGGCACCGCCGAGCGCGAGAACCAGACGGCCCGTCAGCGGCACGCCGCGCAGCCCTGCGGCGGTCACCATGTGCGCGAGCCCGGTGACCAGGAGGCCGGCCGTCATCACGCCCGGGTGCGGCACGTCGGCGGTGGCGAGCTCGCTGATCGTGCGGACCACCGGGTCGAACCCGGGCGCCAGGGCCTCGGCGAGCAGCCAGCCGCCGATCATCGCGACCGGCGCGGCGACGGCCGGGACGAGGACCCACGGACGCGGGCCGGGGACGGTCGGGGACGGGCGGCTCGGGCGGGGCACCGCCGCACGCTAGCCCGCGCCGCGGGCGCCCGCGCGCCAGGGATCCCGGGTCGCGGCCGGGCGCTCCCGGTCGCGGGCCGGGCGGGCAGCGGCTAGACCGGTGGGCATGACCGGCACCGACGCACCGACCGCCGTCCTGCTCGACATCGACGGGACGCTAGTCGACTCCAACTTCCTGCACGTGCACGCCTGGGTCCGCGCGTTCGGGGAGGTCGGGCACCCCGTCGACGCCTGGCGCGTGCACCGCCGAATCGGCATGGGCTCCGGCCGGCTGATCGGCGAGCTGCTGGGGGACGACGCCGACCGGCTCGGCGACGAGGCCAAGGAGCGGCACACCGCGCGGTACGCCGAGCTCGGGGACCTGCTGCGGCCGTTCGACGGCGCGCGGGACCTGATCCGGTCGCTGGCCGACCGCGGGGTGCGCGTGGTGCTGTCGACGTCCGCCGCGCCGGAGGAGCTCGAGAGGCTCCGGGCGACGCTCGACGTCGACGACCTGGTGCAGGTCACCGGCGCGGAGGACGTGGACGAGGCGAAGCCCGAGCCCGACCTGGTGCACGCCGCGCTCGACCTGGCCGGGGTGCCGGCCGGGCGCGCGGTGTTCGTCGGCGACTCCGTGTGGGACGTCGAGGCCGCGGTGCGGGCGGGCGTGCCGTGCGTCGGCGTGCTGTCCGGCGGCACCTCGGAGGCCGAGCTCCGGGACGCCGGGGCGGCCGACGTGGTCGAGGACGTCGCGGCGCTGCTGCGGGACCTCGACGCGACGCCGGTGGGGGCGCTGCTGCGGGGCTGACCCCGCGGGGCCCGGGGCGGGCTCAGCCGACCGGGTCGACCACCAGGTCGCGGTACTCGGGGTGCTCCTCGACGTAGGCCCGCACGAACGGGCAGCGCGGCTCGATCCGGTCGCCCGCGGCGCGCACGGCGTCCAGCGCCTCGCGGACCAGCGTCGACCCGATGCCGTGGCCCTCCTGGCGCGGGTCGACCTCGGTGTGCGTGAACACGACGACGCCGGGGCGCCGCTGGTACTCCGCGACGCCGAGGACGGTGCCCTCGGCGTCGGTGATCTCGAACCGCTGCTGGTCGGTCACGTCCGTCACGCGCGTCGTCATGCCCCGAGTATCCGCACGGGGCGCCGGAATGCGCGAGCGGCGTGTCGGCGCGGGGTGCGACACTGACCGCGTGCTGGGGCCCTACCGCGACGTGCTCTCCCGTCCGGGGGCGCTGGCGTTCTCCTCCGCCGGCGTGATCGCCCGGCTCCCGATGTCCATGGTCGGCATCGGCATCGTGCTGATGATCGAGGCGCTCTACGACTCGTACGGCCTCGCCGGCAGCGTGTCCGCGGCCTACGTGCTGGCGCAGGCGATCTGCTCGCCGCAGCTCGCGCGCCTCGTCGACCTGCACGGGCAGGCGCGGGTCATGCGGCCCGCGGTCGCGGTGTCCGCGACCGCGCTCGTCGGTCTGGTGGCGTGCGCGCTCGCCGACGCCCCGGTGTGGTCGCTGTACGCGACCGCCGTGGTCGTCGGGGCGACCGTCGGGTCGTTCGGCGCGCTGGTCCGCGCCCGCTGGTCGCACGTCGTCCACGACCCCCGGGCCCTGCACACCGCCTACTCGCTCGAGTCCGCGCTCGACGAGCTGGTGTTCGTCGTCGGGCCGATCCTCGCCACGACGCTCGCCACCGCCGTCACGCCGTCGGCCGGGCTGGTCGTGCCGGTCGTCGGGATGGTGCTGGGCGGGTTCTGGTTCCTCGGGCAGCGCGCGACCCAGCCGCCGCCGCACCCGCGCGAGGTCGTCACCGCCCCCGACGGCACCCCGGTGCGCCGCCGCTCCGTCATGCGGTCCGGCGGGATGGTCGTGCTGGCGGTGGTGTTCGTCGCGATGGGCGCGATCTTCGGCGGCACCGACGTCAGCACCGTGGCGTTCGCCGAGGAGTCCGGCCGGCCCGGGCTCGCCGGCGTGATCCTCGCGGTGTTCGCCTGCGGGTCGATGATCTCCGGCCTGCTCTACGGCGCCCGGCACTGGACGACGCCCCTGTGGCGCCGGTTCGCGATCGGGATGGTCGCGCTCGCGATCGGGGCGTCGCTGTTCGTGCTGGTCGACTCGATGGCGATGCTCGCGGTCGTCATGTTCGTCGCCGGGTTCGCGATCGCGCCGACGCTGATCAACGGCAACGGGCTCGTGCAGGACCTGGTGCCGCGGGAGCGGCTCACCGAGGGGCTGACCTGGGTCGGCACGTCGCTCGGCGTCGGGGTGTCGGTCGGGTCCTGGATCGCGGGGCTGCTGATCGACCGGCAGGGGTCGCACGGCGGGTACCTGGTGGTCGTGGGCGCGGCCGTGCTGGCGGTCGTGGCCGTGCTCGGGTCGCTGCGGGTGCTGCGCGCGGGGGCGGCGGGCGGCGACGGGCGCGGCGCTGGGGGCGGGGGCGGTGTCGAGGCGGGTGTCGAGGCGGGAGCCGCGCCCGACGGCGCCGGGCCCGAGGCGGGCGCGGCGACGACCCGCCTCGGCGACGCGGACGCCGGTGCTGACGTGACGGCGGCGCCGGGCGCCCGCGCGGACGAGCCGTCGGCGCTGGACGCCGACCCCGCGGCGCGCGGCGACGCCCGGCGCTGAGGGGCGCGCCGCCCTCGGCGGCCACCGCGCCACCGCGCCCCGGCACTCCCCGCACCACCGCGCCCCAGCGCGCCCGCGCCACCGGCCGAGTGCGTGATGCCTCACCGCGAGAGTGCATGAAACACGTCGAGTGCCTATCCGGCGGATAGGCACTCGACGTGTTCGTTACCCCCTCGCCGCCGCGCAGGCGCCACCGCGCCCCGGTCAGCGCAGCACGCCGCCCGCGGTCGCCCGTCCCTCCGCCACCGCCGTCCGGCGGCGCTCCGCGAACACGCCGAGCACCAGCAGCAGCCCGCCCGCCGCGAGCAGGGTGAGCAGCCACGGCCCGGCGGAGATCGTCCGCCCGAGCTGCGCCGCGAACACGCTCAGCACCGCGACCGGGAGCGCACCGGCCCCGAGCACGAGCGGCGCGCGGAGCATCTCCCGCGCCCCCTCCAGCATGAACCCGAGCGCGAGGACGACCACGAGGATCGCGCGCCAGGTCATCGGGTCGGTCCAGATCGCGAGCACGGACGGCCCGAGCGTCGCCAGGATCCCGGGGGCCAGCGTCGCGACCGAGGTCGCCCGGCCGACGGGCCACGCGGGACGGGGTCCGGGGACGGCGGCGGGGACCCACCCGGCGGGCGCCCCCGGCGCACCGAGCGGCCCGCGCCCCGCCGGGTCCTGGGCGGCGAGCGCCGCGCGCAGCGCGACCCAGCCCATCGCCGTCAGCGCCAGGCCGAGCGGCAGGGCGAACACCTCGACGCGCAGCTCGCGCGGGCTCCACGCGCCGATCGCCCAGGCCAGCGCCGCCAGCCAGAGCACCCAGCCGGGCGGGACGTCGGTGGCGAGCGGGCCGCGGTCCCGCGACGCCTCGGACCGCACCGCCGCCACGGCGAGCGCGAGCAGGCCGAGCTCGACGACCCAGCCGGTCCAGGTCAGCGCCCAGGACGGCCGCACGGCCGCGAGCGCGCCCACCGTGAACGCGGCCAGCGCGGGGGCGAGCGCCCACCGGCGCAGCGCCGCGGCCCGGGTGGCGGCCAGGAGGACCGGCCGCGCGGACGGGGTCCCGGGACGGAGCCCCGCGCCGGGTGCGCCGGACACCGCCGCCGGGCCGGGCCGTGCGGCCGCAGGCCCCGGACCGGGACCGGCGACCGCCGGCACCGCGGCGAGGCGCTCGACGAGCAGCCGCCCCAGCGCGCCGAGCAGCACCGCCCCGACGAGCGACCAGAGCAGGGCCGCGCCGAACAGCCGCGCGTTCGCGACGCCGCCGCCCACCGGCGTGCTCCACGCGAGGTGCGCCGCCCGGACCGCTCCCGCGAGCGCCGCCGCCGCGCCGCCGACGAGCAGCGGCTCCGTGAGCGCCGCCCAGGCCCGCGGGCCCGCGGCGCCCGCCCGCCTGCCGAGCACGCCCACCACCACCGCGAGCGCCGCGACACCGAGCAGCACCGCCGCGCGCACCCCGACGTCCCGCCCGGCGACGGCGAGCAGCAGCGTCGGCGCGACGAGCAGCGCGACGCCGGCGGCGACGAGCGGGCGCCAGCGATCGCCCCGGCGGGCGAGCAGCGTGCCGACCACGATCGCGGCGAGCGCCGGCGGCGCGGTGTACGCCTCGACGAGCCCGACGCCCCACCAGACCAGCGCGGACCAGACGACGCCGCACCACAGCACGGCGGCCGCCCACCAGGCGGGCCGGCGCTCCGGGCGCAGCGCGACGGCCGTCGCGCCGGCCCCGAGCAGCGCGCACAGCACGAGCACGGTGTCCGCGCCGGTGGGGGTGCGCACGATGCCGAGCAGCAGCGCGACGGTGCCGGTGCCGGCGGCGGCGAGCTCGACCGCGAGCCGCGCGTGGTCGCCCGGGGTCCCGGGCGCGCGCCGGCGCAGGCGGTCCCCGATCGCGGGGGCGGCCACCGCGGCCGCCGAGGCCAGCACCGCGACGACGGGCAGCAGGACGGGCGACCCGGAGCCGGGCAGCAGCACGGCGCCGGCGCAGATGACCACCACCGAGACCGTCGGCAGCGCGAGGGCGGCGGCGGTGACGCGTGCCCACGCCGGGACGGGTCGCGCGCGGGTGTCGAGCAGCAGCAGCTCGACGAGCAGCAGCGCGGCCGCGGCGCCGGCGCCCCACCAGGTGCGGTCGACGGCGACGCCCGCGACCGCGAGCACGGCGGGGACCAGCGCGACGACCAGCACCCCGAGCCAGGTGTCGTCGGCCACCCGCGGCAGGACCGTGAGCACCGCGGCCACGACCAGCAGCGCGACGGCGACCGCGCCGAACACGCCGGGCCCCTCCCAGCCCGACCACGCGAGCACGGCCGCGAGCACGGCGCCGGCGTAGGCCGCCGCGATCCCCACGAGCACCGCACGCACGTCCCGCGGCAGCAGCGCACGGGCCCGCAGCAGCAGGACGACCACGGCGACCGCACCGAGCGCCGTCGTCGGGCGGGACACCCAGGTCAGCAGGGCGAGGAACGCGATCTGGACGACGGCGGCGGTGGCGAGGGTGCCGCGCCACGGCGGCCGCGGGGCGGGGCGCACGAACGCCGCGCCCGCCGCGTCCGGGGCGGTCCCCGGGAGGGCACCCGGGGCGACGGAACCCGGGACCGCACCCGGCGCGGCACCCGGGGCGACGGCACCCGGCAGCCGATCCACCCGCGCCGTCGCGGGCGCCCGCCGCGCCACCTCGACGAGCGCCGCCGCGAGCGCCAGCTCGCCGAGCAGCAGCGGGACCGACCAGGCGCGCAGCAGCGCGACCGCGACCCAGGCCGCGAGCACGACGCCGGCGGGCAGGCACGCCCGGCCGACGACGACCGCGGCGTGCTGCCGCAGCACGGTGACGCGGGTCGGGGCGGCGGGGTGCTGCGGGTGGACGGGCGGCAGAGGTCGGGTCGCCGGCGCGGCCACGCCGGAGGCCGGCACGGGCCCGGGCGCGACCACGCCAGGCGCCGGCGCGACCGCTCCCGGCGCCGACCCGGGCCCGCGCAGCACCGCGACCGGGACCGACTCGGCGACGGGCGCGAGCGGCACCCGCCCGACGGCCGCCAGCGCCCCCGCGAGCACGACCGCGGCGAGCACCGGACCGGCCCCCACCCCGAACGACGTCGTGGCGAACGCGCCGGGGTCCAGCGCCCAGGCCGCGCCCCCGGGGCGCCGCGTGGACCCGTCGGACCCCACCGCGCCGAGCAGCCCCAGCACCTCGAGCGCGCCCACCGCGGTGCCGGGGCCGGTGGCCAGCACGAGCGCCGTCCAGCCGCCCGCCACCTGCGCGCGGTACGACCGGTCGGCGGCGCGGTCGCCCGGCAGCAGCCGCGGGACCAGCACGAGCGCCGCCCACGCCGCCGCGGCGGCCAGCGGGACCGTGCCCAGCGGCGCGGGCAGCACGGACGCGACGGCGACGCCGGCGGAGAGCACGGCCAGGCCCCCGGCGACCCACTCCCACGCGGCGGCCGCGCCCCACGCGGGCCGCTCCGCGACCGCCTGCAGGCGGGTCACGACGGCGGAGAGCAGCAGCGCCAGCGCCAAGCCGCCCGTCTCCCAGCCGGGCGCCGGCTCCGGCAGCGCGACCGCGGCCAGCAGCGCCGCGCCGACGAGCAGCAGCGCCCCGAGCGCGAGCAGCGCGTCGACCACGGCGCCGTCCGTGCCGAACCGCGCGGCGACGGCCCGGCGGTACCCCGACCGCACCAGCGTCACGAGGGCGGCGGCGAGCAGCGCGAGGTGCCAGCCCCAGGCGCTCCCCACCGCCGCGCCGACGCACAGCGGCACGGCGGGGAGCACGAGCACGGCGACGGTCCACGCGCGGACCCGCACGGCGAGCCCCGCCGCGGGCTGCCCGAGGCCGACGGCGAGCAGCAGCGACGCGAGCGCGAGCCACCGGACCGGCCCGTCGACCAGGAGCGCGACCATCCAGGCGTCGACGACCGCGAGCGCCGCGACCAGCCCGCCGACCGCCTCCGCGGACGCCCCGAGGCCGCTCCGGCGCAGGGCGAGCGTGCCCGCGACGGCGGCCGCCGTGGCGACCAGCATCACCGCGACCCGCGGGCCCGGGGCGTCGGCGAGGAAGAAGAACGCGAACACGAGCGCCGCCGCGGCGACGAGGCCGGCGCCCGCGAGCACGAACAGCCGGGCGACGTCGAAGGTCCGCTCGGCCGGCACCGGGGCCCCGGGCGCGGGCGGGAACGGCGCACCCGCACCGGGCGGCACCGCACCGCCGGGCCGACCCGGGCCGACCGCCGGGGCCGACCCCGGCCGGGGCGACCCGGGCGTGCGCGGCCCGGGCGTGCGCGGCCCGCTCGGCGCGACGGGGCCGCCCTGGGCGACCCCCCACGTCGGCGGTGCCACCGGACCGGGGGCGACCGGACGGTCGTGCGCGGGTCGCCAGGTCGTCGGCCGGGCGAACCCGGGGTCGACCGGAGCGGCCGCCGGCACGCCCGCCGCCGCCGGCGGCGCCCCGGCCCCCGCGCCCTGCCGCGCCCGCGCCGCGTCGATGACGTCGCGCCGCGCGTCGAGCGCCCGGGCCGCCGCGCGCGACGCGTCCGCGATCCGCACGCCGTCGTCGCCGGCCATCTCCAGCCCGCACCGCGCGCAGCGGGTCGCCGCGAGCGGTGCGCCGCAGGCGGCGCACCGCGTGAAGTCGAGCAGCTGGCGCCGCAGCGCGTCCACGGGGGTCGGTTCCACGAGCCAGAGCGTGCCAGGTCACCGGGTCGCCGCGCGGCTCGTCCACAGTTCCTACCCAGGGTTTCACCACGTCGAACGCCCGCGGCGCGCCGGGGGACCGGGTCCCCTCGACGTGCCGACGTGCCGACGCGCCCCGTCCGCGACAGGGTGGAGGCGTCCCCCGTGACCGACGAGACACCCGCCCCGGGTGGCGGGCGCGCAAGTCATGGGATGAATATGGCTCCACACGACAACGACGCAAGGAGCGAGCCCGTGGCACGCAGCAGCACGGTGGCCGACCAGCTCGTCGCCCAGGTGGTGGCGGCCGGGGCCAAGCACATCTACGGCATCGTCGGCGACAGCCTGAACCCGGTGGTGGACGCGGTCCGCCGCGCGCGGGCCGCGGGCGAGGACATCCAGTGGGTGCACGTCCGGCACGAGGAGGCCGCCGCGTTCGCCGCGGCCGCCGAGGCGGAGATCACCGGCGACCTCGCGGTGTGCGCCGGCTCCTGCGGCCCGGGCAACCTGCACCTGATCAACGGCCTGTACGACGCGAACCGCAGCCGCGTCCCCGTCCTCGCGATCGCCTCGCACATCCCGAGCGCGCAGATCGGCACCCAGTACTTCCAGGAGACCCACCCGGACCGGCTGTTCGTCGAGTGCTCGGTGTTCTCCGAGATGATCTCGTCCGCCGCGCAGGCGCCGCGGGTCATCCGCAGCGCGATCCACCACGCCTACGGCGCCCCGGGGGTCGCGGTGCTGACGCTCCCCGGCGACGTCGCCGACCTGGAGGCACCGCCCGCCGGGACCGACACCCTGGCCCGGCCGCGCAGGCCGCGCGTGGTCCCCGCCGAGGCCGACGTCGCCGCCCTGGCCGCCGCGATCGACGGCGCCAAGAAGGTCACGATCCTGGCCGGCGCGGGCGTCCGCGGCGCGCACGACGACGTCCTCGCCCTGGCCGACAAGATCGCCGCGCCCGTCGGGCACAGCCTGCGCGGCAAGGAGCACATCCAGTACGACAACCCGTTCGACGTCGGGATGACCGGCCTGCTCGGCTACGGCGCGCTCCAGGCGTCGATGGACGAGGCCGACCTGCTGATCCTGCTCGGCACCGACTTCCCGTACGACCAGTTCCTGCCGTCCGACGTGCGCACCGCGCAGGTCGACATCGAGCCCACCCGCCTCGGCCGCCGCACCCGGAACGACCTCGCGGTGGTCGGCGACGTGGGCGAGACCGTCCGCGCGCTGCTGCCGCTGGTGGAGCGGAAGAAGTCCCGCCGGTTCCTGGACCAGATGGTGAAGAAGCACGAGAAGGCGATGGGCGGCGTCGTCGGCGCGTACACCAAGGACGTCGAGCACCACCGCCCGATCCACCCCGAGTACGCCGCCGTCGTCCTCGACGAGGAGGCCGCCGACGACGCCGTGTTCACGGTGGACACCGGCATGGGCAACGTCTGGGCGGCGCGGTACCTCACGCCGAACGGCCGCCGCCGGGTCATCGGGTCGTTCCTGCACGGGTCGATGGCCAACGCGGTGCCGCACGCGATCGGCGCGGCGCTGGCCGCCCGGGACTCCGGCGCCGAGCAGAAGCACGTCGTGGCGATCGCGGGCGACGGCGGCCTGTCGATGCTGCTGGGCGAGCTCATCACGCTCGTGCACTACGACCTGCCGGTGAAGGTGATCCTGTTCGACAACGCGACGCTGGGCATGGTCCGGCTGGAGATGCTGGTCGACGGCCTGCCGAGCTACGGCACGGACTCCCCCGCGATCGACTACGCCGCGCTCGGGACCGCGCTCGGCATCCCGTCGGTGCGCGTCGAGGACCCGACCCAGATCCGGTCGGCGCTGCGCCAGGCGTTCGCGCACGACGGCCCGGCGCTCGTCGACCTGGTCACCGACCCGCGCGCGCTGTCCCTCCCGCCGAAGATCACGCGCCAGCAGGTCAGCGGGTTCACGGCGGCGATGAGCAAGGAGATCCTCGGCGGCGGCATGGGCGAGGTCATGGCGATGGCCCGCTCGAACCTCCGCAACGTCCCGCGCCCCTGACCCCCGCGCCGCCCTCAGTGCAGGTCGCCGAGGGCGGCGCGGATCTCGCTCGTGATCACCGTCATCGCGCGCTCCGCGGCCTCGGGGTCGCGGCGGCGCACCGCCTCGGCGACCGCGTCGTGCGCGTCGAGCGCCTCCGCCCGCGGGCGGGACGGCATGAGGCCGTGCCGGGTGCGGCCCGCGAGCACCTCGGCCACCACGCCGGTGAGCGCGGCGAACATCTCGTTGCGGCCCGCGCGGAGCAGCAGCGCGTGGAACTGCTGGTCGACCTCGAGGAACTCGTCCAGCCGGCCGGCCTCCCCGAGCTCGCGGAGCCGCGCCATGAGGGCGAGCAGCTCGTCCACCTCGTCCGGCGAGGCGTGCCGCGCGGCGGCCGCGGCGGCGACCGGCTCGACCGCGGCGCGCAGCTCGGTGAGCGAGCGCAGCTGACCCAGCCGCCCGGGGCCGGCGAGCCGCCACCGGATCACGCGCGGGTCGAACACCATCCAGTCGGACGCCGGCCGGACCACGAGCCCGACGCGCCGGCGGGACGTCAGCAGGCCGAGCTGCTCGAGGGAGCGCATGGTCTCGCGGGCCACGGTGCGGGACACCCCGAACCGCTGCTGCAGCTGCTCCAGCGTCAGCACCGTGCCGGCGGGCAGCAGCCCCCCGGTGATCTCCGCACCGATGGCTTCCAGCACCGTGCTGTGCAGCACCTCGACCGCCAACGTGCTCTCCTCCTGCCACCCGCGGCGGCGTCCCGTCGACGCGCGACCCCCGGACGGCCGTGCCAGGGTCGCACACGGGTGGGAGCGGCCGCGCCGCTCGCCCCCAGGTCCGCACTGGTGTGATCTTTGGGTTTCAAAGGTCGCATCTTTGTGGCACAGTGTCTCCACCCTCGGGGCGGCCCCGGGGGATGCCGGACGCAGCACCGCCGCCCGGACGACGACGTCAAGGAGGACAGGTATGCCGGAGGTCCAGCACCTCGTGGTCATGGGGGTCTCGGGGTCGGGCAAGACCACGACGGCCCAGATCCTCGCGGAGCGGCTCGCCTGGCCGTACGCCGAGGCCGACGAGTTCCACCCCCAGGCCAACATCGACAAGATGTCCGCGGGCACCCCGCTGACCGACGAGGACCGCTGGCCGTGGCTGCGCGCCATGCGCGACTGGCTCACCGAGCAGTCCCGCGCGGGCCGGTCGACCATCGTCACCTGCTCCGCGCTGCGCGTCGCCTACCGCGACGTGCTCCGCGAGGCCGAGGGCCGCGTCCGGTTCGTGCACCTGCAGGGCACCATCGAGGCGATCGGCGAGCGGATGTCCGGCCGTGCCGGGCACTTCATGCCGACCTCCCTGCTGCCGTCGCAGTTCCAGACCCTCGAGCCGCTCACCGACGCCGAGGACGGCGTCCACGTGCCGGTCGAGATCTCCCCCCAGTCCGTCGCCGACGCCGCCCTGCGCGAGCTCGGCATCGACCCCGCCACCGCGCGCGCCGACGCGGCGCCGGCGACCTCCCCCCAGGAGTCCTGATGCTCTCCCTCCCGACCGCAGCACCGCTGCTGCTGGCCGCCGCGGCCGAGGACGCGGCACCCGCCGTCTCCGACACCCGGCTGATCGTCGCCGCCGTCGTCGGCATCGCGGTGATCGTCGCGCTGATCGTCTGGGTGAAGCTGCACCCGTTCCTCGCGCTCATGCTCGGCGCCGGCGTGCTCGCCGTCGCCGCCGGCCTGCCCTACGTCGACGCGTTCACCTCGTTCACGGCGGGCCTCGGCACCACCGTCGCCGGCGTCGGCATCCTCATCGCCCTCGGCGCGATCATCGGCAAGATGCTGATCGACTCCGGCGGCGCGGACCAGATCGTCGACTCGATCCTGGCGAGGACGCCGGTCCAGCGGCTCCCGTGGGCCATGGCGTTCGCCGCGTTCATCATCGGCATCCCGCTGTTCTTCGAGGTCGGCGTCGTCCTGCTGATCCCGGTCGTCATGCTCGTCGCGCGCCGGTCCAAGGTGTCGATGATCGTCGTCGGCATCCCGGCCCTCGCCGGCCTGTCCGCGCTGCACGGCCTGGTGCCCCCGCACCCCGGCCCGCTGATCGCGATCGACGCCCTCGGCGCCGACCTCGGCCTGACGCTCGGCCTCGGCCTGCTGGTCTCCATCCCGACGGTCGCGATCGCCGGCCCGCTGCTCGCGAAGCCGATGGCCCGGTGGGTCCCGCTCGACCCGCCGACCGAGATCCTCGGCGCCTCGGACCGTGCCGACGACGCGCGCCGCCCGTCGTTCGCCACCGCGCTGACCGTCGTGCTGCTGCCGGTCGTCCTCATGCTGGCCCGCACCCTCGCCGAGACCGTCGGGTTCGAGGACTCCGCGGTCGGCCAGGTGCTCGACTTCGTGGGCACCCCGCTGGTCGCGCTGCTCATCACCGCGCTGGTGTCGCTCGTCCTGCTCGGGACCCGCCAGGGCCGCGACCGCAGCATGGTCAGCAAGCTCGTCGACTCCTCGTTCGCCCCGATCGCGAGCATCCTGCTCATCGTCGGCGCGGGCGGCGGCTTCAAGCAGACCCTGGTCGACTCCGGCGTCGGCGACGTCATCGCCAAGGGCCTCGCGAACGCGCCGATCTCCCCGCTGCTCGCCGCGTGGCTGGTCGCCGTGCTGATCCGCGTGGCCACCGGCTCCGCGACCGTCGCCACGGTGACCGCGGCCGGCATCGTCGCGCCGCTGGCCGAGGGCCTGTCCCCGACGCACGTCGCGCTCATGGTGCTGGCGATCGGCGCCGGCTCGGTGTTCCTCAGCCACGTGAACGACGCCGGGTTCTGGCTGGTCAAGGAGTACTTCAAGATGACCGTCGGCCAGACGTTCAAGACGTGGTCCCTCATGGAGTGCGTCCTGTCCGTCACGGCGCTGGTGGTGGTCCTGCTCCTGAGCCTGGTCATCTAGCGACCGCGCACCGGCACGCACCCGACGGCCCCGCCCGGCAGCACGCCGCGGCGGGGCCGTCGTGCGTCAGCCCAGCGGCTCGAGCGGCGTGGTCGCCGGGCCCTCCAGGGGGGTGCCGTCCGGGGCGAACCGGCTGCCGTGCAGCGGGCAGTCCCACGACCGCTCGACCTCGTTCCACGTCACCACGCCGCCGAGGTGCGTGCACACCCCGGACACCCGCCGGGTGACTCCGCCCACCGTGCACACCGCCTCGGGCCGCACGCCCGCGCGCTCGACGCCGCCCTGCCCCTCCGGCGGGGCGGCCCGCTCCCCGGCGGTCGGGCGCGGGGCGGTCCAGCCGCCCGCGAGCCACCGCGCCACCGAGGCGTTCAGCCGCGCGGCGTCGCCGAGGCCGGCGAGCTCGTGCCGGCCCCAGGGGCGCCAGGACTCCGCCCAGCGCGGGGCGCGGTCGTTCAGGATGTCCGCCGCGAGCACGAGGGCGGCGGCCACGGCGGTGGTCATGCCCCACTTCGCGTAGCCCGTGGCGACGTACAGCCGGGGGTCGAGCGGCAGCAGCCGGCCGACCAGCGGGAGCCCGTCGGTCGTCGCGTAGTCCTGCGCCGACCACACGTGGGTCAGCTCGGCGCCGGGGACGTGCGCCCGCGTCCAGTCGACCAGCGCGCGCACCGACTCCCCGGTCCGCGGCCGCCGGCCCACGGCGTGCCCCGCGCCGCCGACGAGCAGGAGGTCCGGCACCGCCGCGCCCACGGGGGTCGCGGGCTCGCCCGGGACGACCGGACCCCGCACCAGCCCCGTGCCCGCCAGGGCCGGCACGGACCGCACCGACCGGGTATGGACGTCGACGGAGAGGGCCATGCTCGCCGGCGGCGGCTCGGGGACCCGGAAGGCGCACAGGTACGACCGCAGCGCGTGCAGCCGCGCGAACGCCCCGCCGCGGTCGAGGACCGGGGTGCCCGTCGCGAGCACCACCGCGTCGGCGGCGACGTCGCCCGCCGTCGTCCGCAGCACCGTGCGCCGGCTCAGGCCGCCCAGCTCGGCGCCGTGGTGCATCCCCAGCACCCGCACGCCCTCGGCGATCCGCGCGCCACGCCCGACGACGTCGGCGGCGAGGGCGCCCAGCACGTCCAGGGGGTCGACCTGGGCCTGGTCCGCCAGGCCGATCGCGCCGGTCACGGGCAGCGGCAGGTCGGTGCGCCGCCGCCAGCCGACCGGGACCCCGGCGCGGCGGGCGGCGTCGAGCTCCGCCTCGACCCGGGCGCGCCCCTCGGCGGTGGTCGCGAACGTGAGCGCCTCGCGCCGCTGGTACGGCACCCCGTGGTCGTCGAGGTAGCGCAGCAGCCAGTCCATGCCCTCGGCGCTGCCCTCCGCGTACGCGGCGACCACGCGGTCGTCGTGCCGCTCCGCGAGCGAGGCGAGCCGGTCGCCCTGAAGCAGGCTGATCTTCGCCGTGCTGCGCCCGGTGGTGCCCGCGCCGACCGCACGGGCCTCGAGGACGAGGACCCGGCAGCCGGCGCGGGTCAGCAGCAGCGCCGTGGTCAGCCCCGTGAGCCCGGCGCCGACCACGACCACGTCGGCGGGCTCGTCGCCGGGGTGCGGGACCTCCCCCGGCGCGCGGTGGTGCGGGTGGGACGCCGGCTCGCGCCGGTCCCACCACAGCGACGTCCGGGCGACCACGACGCCCTCCCGCCCGGGGCCCGCTCAGGCCGCGCTCAGGCCCCGGGCGGGGTGACCGGCGTGGTCGGGGTCGTGCCGGCGGGCGGGGTGGTCCGCGTCGCGCCGGTGGCGTCGGTCGCGCCCGTCGCGCCGGTCGCGTCGTCGTCCGGCGTGCGCGACACGGCGCTCGTCACCGCGTCGACCGCCTTGTCCTTGAGCGCGGCGCCCTGGTCCTTCGCGAACCCGGCGGCCTTCGACTCCAGGTCGTCGACCGTCGACTGGACCCGCGGGTCGTGCCAGGCGTCGGACGCCCAGCCCTTGATCTTCTCGAACTGCGCGCGACCCGCACGGGTCCCGAGCACGTAGCCCACGCCCGCGCCGAGGACGAATGCCAGCTTGCCCTTCATGCCTGACCTCCTGAGATGTCCTGGTGGTCCGATCGAGCGTAGGCGCGGGGGTCGTCGCGCGCCCGGCGAGCCGCTCGCCGCGCGCGAGCGCCCGGGCGGGAGCACAGTGTGCCGCGGAGGGGGTGGTGCGGCATGGCGGAGTCCACGCAGGTGAGCCGGGACCACGAGCCCGCGCTCAAGCGGTCGATCGGCCGGACCGTGCTGCTGCTGTTCGTCGTCGGGGACATCCTCGGCGCCGGGATCTACGCGTTGACCGGCACGGTCGCGGCCGAGGTCGGCGGGGCCATCTGGCTGCCGTTCCTGCTCGCGTTCGTGCTGGCCGCGCTCACCGCGACCGCGTACGCGGAGCTGGTGGCGCGGTACCCCCGGGCCGCCGGCGCGGCGCTGTACGCGAACCGGGCCTTCCGCCGGCCGTTCCTCACGTTCCTGGTGGCGTTCGCCGTGATGATGTCCGGCATCACCAGCGCGTCCGCCGCGGCCCGCGCGTTCGGCGGCGACTACCTCGCCGAGCTGCTGCCGTTCGGGGTCCCGACCGTCGTCGCCGCGTGGGTGTTCCTCGGGCTGATCACGCTGGTGAACGTCCTGGGCGTCTCGGAGTCGGTCCGGGTCAACGTCGTGCTCACGCTGATCGAGGCGACCGGGCTGCTGGTCATCATCGGCATCGGCGTCGTCGCGCTGGTCCGCGGCGAGGGCGACCCCGGCCGCGCGCTGGAGCTGAACACGGAGGGCGCCGCGTGGATGGGCGTCCTGGGCGGCGCGGCGCTGGCGTTCTACGCGCTGCTCGGGTTCGAGGACTCCGTGAACCTCGCCGAGGAGGCGAAGCACCCGCGGCGCGACTACCCGCGGGCGCTGTTCGGCGGGCTCGCGATCGCCGGCGCCATCTACCTGGCCGTGGCGTTCACCGCGTCGATGCTGGTCGAGACGGACGTGCTCGTCGGGTCGACGGGGCCGCTGCTCGAGGTGGTGAAGGTCGCCGGGCTGGTCTTCCCCGCCTGGCTGTTCGCGCTCATCGCGCTGCTCGCCGTGATGAACACGGCCCTGATCAACATGATGATGGCGTCCCGCCTGGTCTACGGGATGGCGCGGGAGCGGATCATCCCGGCGCTGTTCGGGCGGGTGCAGGCGCGGCGCCGGACCCCGGTGGTGGCGATCGCGTTCACCGTGGTGCTGGCGCTCACGCTGACCGCGACCGGCGACCTCGGGGACCTCGCGGACACCACGGTGCTGCTCCTGCTGCTGGTGTTCGCGGTGGTGAACGTGGCGGTGCTCGTGCTGCGCCGGCGGCCCGCCTCCGGGCCGGGCGGGGACGACGACGAGCCCGAGCGGGTCGAGGGCGACGCCGAGCGGTCGTTCCGCGCGCCGACCTGGGCGCCGGTGGTCGGCGCGGTGGTCTCGCTGGTGCTGGCGTCGCCGCTCACCGGGCGCGAGGGGTCGGTGTACCTGCGGGCGGCGGTCCTGCTGGCGATCGGCGTCGTGCTGTACGTGGTGAACCGGCTGGTGGTGGGGAGGGTCGACGCGGACGACGCCGCGCTGGCAGGCTGACGAGGCATGTCCGACGAGTCCTTCCTGGCCCGCGTCGCCGGCACCCTCGCCGGGCTCCCCGGGGTCGAGGCGGTGTCCCTCGGCGGCTCGCGCGCGCACGGCACCCACCGGCCGGACAGCGACTGGGACCTCGCGCTCTACTACCGCGGCGCGTTCGACCCGCAGCGCCTGCGCGACGTCGGGTGGGCGGGCCACGTCTTCGAGGTCGGCGGCTGGGGCGGGGGCGTGTTCAACGGCGGCGCGTGGCTCACCGTCGAGGGCCGGCGGGTGGACGTGCACTACCGGGACCTCGACGTGGTGGAGCGCGAGGTCGGGCGGGCCGAGCGCGGCGAGTTCGACATCGAGCCGCTGCTGTTCCACCTCGCCGGGTTCCCGACGTACGTCGTGGTCGCCGAGCTCGCCGGCCACCGGGTGCTGCACGGCGCGCTCCCCCGCCCGGGCTTCCCTGCCGCGCTGCGCCGGACCGCCCCGCAGGTGTGGGGCGCGCGGGCCGACTTCACGCTCGACGGCGCCGAGCAGCACGCGCGCGCCGGCCGGGTCGCGCAGTGCGCGGGGCTGGTCGCGGTCGCCGTGACCCAGCGGGCGCACGCGGTGCTCGCCGGGCGCAGCGAGTGGGCGACCAACGAGAAGCGGCTGCTGGACCGGGCCGGGCTGCGCGGGGTCGACGACCTGGTGCTGGGGCTCGCCCCGGAGCCCGAGGCGCTGCTCGCCGCGGTGGCGGCGGCGCGAGGGCTGGGCGGGGGCTGACCCGGCGCGGGTATCCCCGGTACGATCGGCAGTATGAGTCTGAGTGAGCGGGTCACGGTGACGGTACCGGTGCCGGACCTCGACTTCCTGAAGGAGTACGAGCGCGCCCACGGCCTCCGGTCCCGTTCGGCCGCCTTCCACGCGGCCATCGCCGCGCTCCGAGAGAAGGAGCTCGAGAGCCAGTACCTCGAGGCGGACGAGCAGTGGTACGGGTCCGAGGACGCGGCCGCCTGGGACCTGACCTCCGGTGACGGGCTCGGGCGCGACGCATGAGGCGGGGCGAGATCTGGACGATCGACTTCAACCCGGTGGTCGGCGCGGAGGCGGACAAGCGCACCAGGCCGGCGGTGATCGTCTCGGGAGACGGCCGCAACAAGGCGTCCGAGCGCACCGGGCGCGGCGTGGTCACCGTCGTGCCGCTGACGTCGAACACCGCCCGGGTCCTGGCGTTCCAGGTGCTCGTCCCGGCCGAGCGGCGCAACGGCCTCGCCACCGACTCCAAGGCGCAGGCCGAGCAGATCCGCGCGGTCGACGTGTCGCGGTTCGGCGACCGGCTCGGGACCCTGTCCCCGGAGCAGGTCGCCGCCCTCGACGAGGCCCTGCTGATCCACCTCGCCCTGTAGGCCCCTCCCGCTCGGCCTGGTCAGAGGCGTACCGTCCGGGGATGACGACGCCGAAGGTGCCCAAGGACGTGTACGAGGCCGAGCTGTTCCGCCTGCAGTCCGAGCTCGTCACCCTCCAGGAGTGGGTGCGCTCGACCGGGACCCGGGTCGCCGTGGTCTTCGAGGGCCGGGACGCGGCCGGCAAGGGCGGCACGATCAAGCGGATCTCCGAGTACCTCAGCCCGCGCGTCGCGCGCATCGCCGCGCTGCCGGCGCCCACGGAGCGCGAGCGCACCGAGTGGTACTTCCAGCGGTACGCCGCGCACCTGCCCGCGGGCGGGGAGATCGTGCTGTTCGACCGGTCCTGGTACAACCGCGCGGGCGTCGAGAAGGTGATGGGCTTCTGCACCCCCGAGGAGCACGCCCGGTTCCTCCAGCAGGCGCCGGTCTTCGAGCGGATGCTCATCGACGACGGCATCCTGCTGCGCAAGTACTGGTTCTCCGTCTCGGACAAGGAGCAGCTCCGGCGGTTCCGCTCGCGGCTGGACGACCCGGTGCGGCGGTGGAAGCTGAGCCCCATGGACCTCGAGTCGATCGCCCGCTGGGAGGACTACTCGCGGGCGAAGGACGAGATGTTCGCGCACACCGACACCCCGGACAGCCCCTGGTACGTGGTCGAGTCCGACATCAAGCGGAACGCGCGGCTGAACATGATCGCCCACCTGCTGTCGACCATCCCGTACCGCGAGGTGAAGCACGAGAAGGTGAAGCTGCCGAAGCGGCCGCCCGCCGACGACTACCAGCGCCCCCCGCGCGAGCTGTTCACCTCGGTGCCGGACCACGCCGCGCGGCTGACCGGCGACCCGGAGGCGGACGCCTGAGGCGCGTCGCCCTGCGCCGGGGGTACCGTCCCGCCCGATGACCACGACCCCGGCGACCCCGCCCGCCATCGCCCCCGACGACCCGCGCGCGCCCGACGTGCACGCCCTGCTGACCCGGCACCTGGAGCTCATGCACGCGCAGAGCGACCCGGAGGACGTGCACGCCCTCGACGTGGCCGCGCTCACGGCGCCGCACATCACGTTCCTGAGCGCGCGCGACGCGGACGACGGCACCCTGCTGGGCGTCGGGGCGCTCGCCGAGATCGCCGAGGGGCACGGCGAGATCAAGTCGATGCACACCGCGGAGGCGGCCCGGCGCCGCGGCGTCGCGGGCGCGCTGCTCGCGCACCTGGTCGGCCTCGCGGTCGACCGCGGTTACGCGCGGATCAGCCTGGAGACCGGGAGCGACGACCACTTCGCCGCGGCCCGCGCCCTGTACTCCCGGGCGGGCTTCACGGAGTGCGAGCCGTTCGCCGACTACGCCCCGAGCGCCGCCTCGACGTTCCTCACCCTGGACCTGGCGCGCGCCGGGCGCTGAGCGCGCCCGCCGAGGTCGTCGGTTCCGCGCACGGGCGCGGCGTGACGTGCCGCGTGTCGCGGCGCAACCGGCGACCTCGGCCGGGCGGTGCGCTCAGGCCAGGTCGCGCGGGGGGCGGTAGCGGAAGTCCCGGTCCGCGTCGGTGATCTCCCGGAGCACCCGCGCCGGGACGCCCGCGACCACGGTGCGCGGCGGCACGTTCCCCGTGACGACGGCGCCCGCCGCGACGACCGACCCCTCGCCGACCGTCACGCCCGGGAGGATCGTCGCCCCCGCGCCGATCCACACGTCGTCCTCGATCCGCACCGGTGCCGAGAACTGCGTGCCGTCCCGGCGCAGGTCCGGGTGCACCGGGTGGCCCGTCGTGATGACCGTGACGTTCGGGGCGACCATGACCCGGCTGCCGACGTGCACCTCGACGTCGTCCACCAGCGTCAGGCCGACGTTCACGTAGACGTCGTCGCCCAGGTGCACCCGGCTGCCGTACATGACGCGCAGCGGCGGCTCGACCCAGACGCGCTCGCCCACCGAGCCGAACAGCTCCCGCAGCGTCTTGTCCCGGCCCTCCGCGTCCCGGGGGTGCGAGGCGTTGAACTCGTGCACCAGCTCCTTGCCGCGGGTGCGCTCCTCCTCCAGCACCTCGAGGCCGGGCCCGTAGTCGGTGTACGGCTCGTGCGCGGCCATGCGGCGGCGCACCTCGCGCTCGCGGTCGTCCATCGCCACCCCTTCGTCGGCGTCGCCGCCCGCGTGCCGGGCGGCCCGCACCATCCTGCCGTGCGCGCGGCGGGGGTCGGCGCGCTCCGGTGGCGGCACCGGGAAGGGCCACCTAACGTCGGGTCCGATCCCGGCCCGCACCCACCATGGAGGACACCGTGGCGCACTCTGCAGACGACGCGGCCGCGCGGCCCCAGGAGGACGCCGGCATCGTGACGTCGCGTCCCCCCGAGAGGTTCCGCCCCGTGCGGTCGTGGAGCCTGGACTCGGTGACCGACCTGGCGCGGGTGCGCCGCGAGCTGCTCGAGGAGATCACCGCCCCGCACGCGGCCCCGCAGGTCGTGCTCGGCCGGGTGCCGGAGAACATGGTGCTCGTCGCCTCCGAGCTCGCCACCAACGCGCTCCAGCACGGCCGCCCGCCGACGGTGCTCTCGCTGCTGGCGGACGATCTCGACTACCTCCTGGACGTCTGCGACGCGGACCTGGAGACCACGCCGGTCATCGCCGGCGAGCGGCCGTCCGGCGCCGGCGGCTTCGGCCTGCTGATCGCGCACCGGCTGTCGCAGGAGGTCGGCTGGTACACCACCGACGCGACCAAGCACGTCTGGGCGACCTTCCCCGCGCAGCGCTGACCCTGCGCCCCGGAGCGGCCCGACGGTGGCCGCCTCGGGGCGCTTTCGCGGTTCTCGACTGTGCGCGCTCACAGTTCTCGGGCCGCGCGTGACGCAGTCGGTGCCCCACTTGCCGCACAGTGCTGGTCTTCCGCGACTGTGATCGTTTACAGTCGCCGCACCCCGCGAACGACGACGATCACGGAGAGGGACCGCCCGTGCACGCACTCCCCCGAGGCACCGGACGGCTGGCGGCACTCGCCGCCGTGGCCGCGCTGCTGACCACCGCCCCACCCGCCGCCGCGGCCGCGCCCGACGGGGGACCGGTGGACGCCGGCGTCGTCGTGGCGAAGGTCGACGGCCTGGCCGAGGACTTCATCACCGGCGTCGACGTGTCGTCCGTGCTGTCCCAGGAGGCCAGCGGCGTCGTGTACCGCGACGCCGACGGCGTGCCGACCGACCTGTTCGAGGTGCTCGCCGACTCCGGCGTGAACTACGTGCGGGTCCGGGTCTGGAACGACCCGTACGACGCGCAGGGCCGGGGCTACGGCGGCGGCACCGTCGACGTGGCGCGCGCCGTCGAGATCGGTGAGCGCGCCACCGCGCACGGCCTGCGGGTGCTCGTCGACTTCCACTACTCCGACTTCTGGGCCGACCCCGCCAAGCAGCACGTGCCGAAGGCCTGGGAGGGGCTGTCCGTCGCCGACAAGGCAGTGGCCCTGCACGACTGGACCGCGGACGCGCTCACCGAGTTCCGGGACGCGGGCGTGGACGTCGGCATGGTGCAGGTCGGCAACGAGACCAACAACGCGGTCGCCGGCGTGAGCGGGTGGGACAGCATGGCGCAGCTGTTCTCCGCGGGCAGCTCCGCGGTCCGCACCGTGCTGCCGGACGCGCTGGTCGCGGTGCACCTGACCAACCCCGAGACGGCCGGCCGGTACGCGACCGCCGCCGCGGCGCTCGACGCCCGGGGCGTCGACTACGACGTGTTCGCAAGCTCGTACTACCCGTACTGGCACGGCACCCTGGGCAACCTCACGTCGGTGCTGAAGCAGGTCGCCGACGACTACGACAAGCAGGTCATGGTCGCCGAGACCTCGTGGGCCCGGACGCTGGACGACGGCGACGGGCACCCGAACGTCATCACCGCCGACACGACCACCCACCAGTACCCGATCTCGGTGCAGGGCCAGGCCACGGCGGTGCGGGACGTCGTCGCGGCGGTCGCGGCCGTCGGCGACGCGGGCATCGGCGTCTTCTACTGGGAGCCGGCGTGGACGCCGGTCGGCCCGCCGTCCGCGCTCGACGCCAACAAGGCCCTGTGGGAGGCGCACGGCTCGGGCTGGGCGTCGTCGTACGCCGGCGGGTACGACTCCGACGACGCCGGGCAGTACTACGGCGGCTCGGCCTGGGACAACCAGGCGCTGTTCGCCGACGACGGCACCGCGCTCGAGTCGCTGCGGGTGTTCTCCTACGTCCGGACCGGCGCCACGGCACCCCGGGCGGTGGCCTCCGTCGAGCAGGTGCGGGTCACGGTGGCCGACGGCTCCCCGGTGGTCCTGCCGCCGACCGTGCAGGTCACGTACAACGACGGGTCGGTCGAGGCCCAGGCGGTCACCTGGGACGCCGCGGCGCTGGCGGCGGTCGACGGACCGGGGACGTACCCGGTGCCGGGCGTCACCGCGGCGGGCGTCGCCGCGGCCGCGACGGTCGTCGTCGAGGCCGTGAACCACGTGCGGAACCCGGGCTTCGAGGACGCCGACACGTCCATGTGGACGCTCACCGGGTCGGGCGCGCAGATCACGGCGACCGGGGACGCCGCCGCCGGCGCGCGGGCGCTGTCGTTCTGGGACGCCGCCGCCTACGGCTTCACGCTGTCGCAGCAGGTCACCGGGCTCGAGCCCGGTGCGTACACGCTCACGGCGACCGGGCAGGGCGGCGGAACGTCGGCCGGCGACCAGCTGCTGCTCGGCGCCGCGACCCCCGCGGGCTCGGCCTCCGCGCCGTTCGCCCTCACCGGCTGGAAGGCCTGGTCGACGCCCTCGGTGCCGGTCACGGTCGGGGCGGACGGGGTGGCGACGGTGTCGGTCGCCGCGACGCTGTCGGGCGGCGCGTGGGGCACGGTCGACGAGGTGCGGCTGGTGCGGGACGCGCAGCAGCCGACGGACCCGGGGACGGACCCGGGGACCGGCCCGGGCACCCCGGGCACCGACCCCGGCGACCCGGGGACCGGCCCGGGTACCCCCGGCACGGGGCCGGGCACCACGCCCTCGCCGGACGCGGGCACGACGACCCCCGGCACCACCCCGGGCGCCACGACGGGCCCGACCGTCACCGTCAGCGACCGGACCCTCCGCCCGGGTGACCCGGTCACGGTGACCGCGAGCGGTCTGACGGTCGGCGAGGTCGAGATCGGGGTCGCCAGCACCTACCGCGCGCTGGCCCGCGCCGCCGTCACGGACGGCTCCGTCACCGCGACGGTCACCCTGCCGACCGACCTGACCCCGGGCGTGCACCACGTCCAGGTCCGGTCGCTCGACGGCGCGGTGCTCGCGCAGGTGCGGATCGTCGTCCTGGGCGACGGCTCCCTCGCGACCACGGGCGCCGACCCCGCCGGGGCGGTGCTGCTGTCGGCCTTGCTGCTCGCGACCGGCGGGGCCCTGGTGCTGGCGCGCCGGCACCGCGCCCGCGCGACCCGGGCGGCCTGACGGGATCCCCACCCGATTCTCGCGCCGTACCCCGCTCGATCAGGCAACGGCGCGAGCATCGGGTGGGGACCGTGGCCGGAGCCTGTACCAGCCCGGACGGACGAACGCGTCCCCGACGCACCGCTGCAGGATCGACAGCGACCGGGCACGCCGCCGCGCACGCTCAGGGGCCGCACAGCGGGGACCGGAGCGGGGCACGGGATCGGGCGCGAGGGTCGTGCCCATGACCGAGAACCCGGACACCACCCGCCCGCCGGCCGAGGGGCCGCGGCCCGCCGCGCCCCCGGCCCCCGCCGGGGCGACGACCCCGACCGCGCCCACCCCGGCCCCGACCCCGGCCCCGGCCGCCACCGTGCCGGACGGGTACCCCGCCGCGCCGCCCGATCCGGACGCGCCGCCTGCGCCTCCCGGGCGGCCCCGGCGCCGCCTCGGCCGCCGCGCGGTCGCGTCGCTCGTGCTCGCGGGCGTGCTGCTCGTCGGCGGCGGGGGCGGCTTCGCGATCGGCCGGGCCACGGCGCCCGACCCGACGTTCCCCACCTTCGAGGGCGGCGGCCCCGGCGGCCAGGTGCCCGGCGGCGGCAGCGGCGAGATGCCGCAGCCGCCCTCGGACCGCCAGGGCGACGGCTCCGGCAGCGGGTCCGACGAGGGCTCGGGCGGCACCGACTCCGGCACGACCGACGACGGCGCGTCGGCGACCGACTCGTCCGCGACGACCTGACGCCGACCCCCGCGCCGCCCCGGACCGGCGGCGTTCAGTCCGCGGTGACCTCCGTGACGCGGCCGTCCTCGACGTGCCACCGCCGGGTCAGCCGCACGCTGTCGAGCATCCGGCGGTCGTGGGTCACCAGCAGCACGGTGCCGTCGAACGACTCCAGCGCCTGCTCCAGCTGCTCGATCGCGGGCAGGTCGAGGTGGTTGGTCGGCTCGTCGAGGACCAGCAGGTTGACCCCGCGGGCCTGGAGGAGCGCGAGGGCGGCGCGGGTCCGCTCGCCCGGCGACAGCGACGACGCGGGCCGGTGGACGTGGTGGCCGCCGAGGCCGAACTTGGCCAGCAGCGTCCGCACGTCGGCGGTCGTCCAGTCGGGGACCTCGCGGGAGAACGCGTCGGCGAGGGGGGCGTCGCCCTCGAACGCGGCGCGCGCCTGGTCGACCTCCCCCACCAGCACACCGGAGCCGCGGTCGACCCGGCCCTCGTCGGGCGCGAGCCGGCCCAGCAGCAGCGCGAGCAGCGTGGTCTTCCCCGCGCCGTTCGGGCCGGTGACGGCCACGCGGTCCTGCCAGTCGAGCTGCACGTCGACCGGGCCGAGCGTGAACCCGCCCCGGTGGACGACCGCGGCCCGCGCGGCCGCGACCACGGCGCCCGACCGGGGCGCGGCGGCGATGCTCATCTGGAGCTGCCACTCCTTCCGCGGCTCCGCGACCACCTCCAGCCGCTCCATCAGGCGCTCGGTCTGCCGGGCCTTGGCCGCCTGCTTCTCGGAGGCGTCCGCCCGGAACTTGCGGCCGATCTTGTCGTTGTCGGACGCCTTGCGCCGGGCGTTCTTCACGCCCTTGTCCATCCACGCGCGCTGCATCCGGGCCCGGGCGGAGAGCGCGTCGCGGCGGGCGGCGTAGTCCTCGTAGGCCTCGCGGGCCTGGCGCCGGGCGGTCGAGCGCTCCTCCAGGTAGGCGTCGTACGAGCCGCCGTAGACGGCCACCCGCTGCAGGCTGCGGTCGATCTCGACGACCGACGTGACCGTGCGGCTGAGGAACTCCCGGTCGTGGCTGACGACGACCACCGGCGCGGTCGACCGGTCGACGAAGTCCTCCAGCAGCGCCAGCCCCTCCAGGTCGAGGTCGTTGGTCGGCTCGTCCAGCAGGTACAGGTCGTACCGGGACAGCAGCAGGGCCGCCAGGCCGACGCGCGCCGCCTGGCCGCCGGACAGCGCGGTCATGGGCAGCTCGGGGTCGACGTCGAGGCCGAGGTCCGCGAGCACCGAGCCCGTGCGGGCCTCCAGGTCCGCGCCGCCGAGGCCCATCCACCGCTCCAGCGCCTCGGCGAACTCGTCGTCCGCACCGGGCTCGCCCGCGCCCAGCCGCTCGGCCGCCGCGTCCATGGCCGTCTGCGCGGGGCCGACGCCGGTGCGCCGCTCCAGGTGGGCGCGCACCGACTCGTCCGCCCGGCGCTCGATCTCCTGGGCGAGGTAGCCGAGCTGCGCGGTCGGCGGGGACACCGACACCGCCCCGTCGTCCGGGCTGCGGGTCCCCGAGAGGATCCGCAGCAGCGTCGACTTCCCCGCGCCGTTCGGGCCGACGAGGCCGACGACGTCGCCGGGGGCGACCACCAGGTCGACGCCGGAGAACAGCTCGCGGTCGCCGAACGCGGCCCCCACGCCCTTGGCCTGCACGGTCGCGCTCATGGGTCCATTGTCGGGCCTCGGCCGGACGGGCTCACGCGCTCTGCGCCCGGGCGCAGGTCAGCGGTCGGCCGGCTCGGTCTCCGCCGCCGGCCGGGCCCCGCGGTCCGCGGGCGCCTCCAGCCGGCCCGTCCGGTGCAGCCACCGCTCCGCGAGCAGGGTGAACATCGGCGGCACGGACGCCGCGAGCGCCAGCAGCGTCGGCCACCAGCCCCAGCGCAGCCGGATCCCGGCGACGACCGTCAGCGCCGCGTACGCGAGGAACACCAGGCCGTGCGCCTGCCCGAACACCTGCACGCCGACCTCGGTGGTCTTCGTGACGTACTTGAGGAACATGCCGACGAGCAGCCCGGCCCAGGTCGCGGCCTCGAGGAACGCGGCGATCCGGAACGCCTGGGCGTCCGGGTGGGTGACTCGCTTCATGCGGCGGTGCTCCTGCGGCGGATCGTCGACGGGACCGCACGACGGTAACCCGGCGCGCGCCCGGGGACCGCCCCGCGGCTCAGGCCTCGGGCGCCAGCGGGAGCCGGCGCACGCTCGCGAACCGCCGGTCCGCCCCGTCGACGGGGTCGGCGAACCGGATCTCGGCCGCGAGCAGCTGGAGCGGCGTGCCGAAGTCGTCGACCGGGACGTCCCGGACCACCGGGTACAGCGGGTCCCCGACGATCGGGATGCCCAGCCCCAGCAGGTGCAGCCGGAGCTGGTGCGTCTGCCCGGTGCGGGGGCTGAGCCGGTAGACGCCGAGGCCGTCCGGCCCGGTCGACTCCAGCTCCACCCGCGTCTCGGCGTTCACCGGCGCGCCCGGCACCACCTCGGCCTGCCACACCCCGCGCTCCTTGCGGATGTGGTTCCGCACGTCGACCGGCAGGTCCAGGTCCGCCCGCACCGGCGCCAGCGCCCGGTAGGTCTTGCGCACCTCCCGGCGCTCGAACACCGTCTGGTACGCGCCGCGCCAGCGCTGCTCGGTCGCGAGCATCAGCAGCCCCGAGGTCACCCGGTCCAGCCGGTGCAGCGGCGACAGCTCCGGCAGCCCGAGCTCGGCGCGCAGCCGCACGACCACGCTCTGCAGCACGTGCCGGCCCCGCGGGATCGACGACAGGAACGGCGGCTTGTCGACCACGACCAGCCGCTCGTCCCGGTGCACGACGTGGATCGGGCCGGGCACCTCGGGCTCGTCGCGCAGGTCGCGGTGGAACCAGACGAACCGGTGCGGCCCGTACGGGTCGTCGGCGCGCACGGGGCGGCCGTCCTCGTCGACGAACCGGCCGTCGGCGAGCATCGCCGCCACGTCGACCTGCTCCGGCAGCCGGTCGCGGAGCCAGGCGCCCATGGTCGTCCAGTGCACGGGCCGCGCGCGGTCCCGGTCCGGGGTGCGCAGCCACGCGGCGGCGAGGCCGTGGCGCGGCGGCAGCGGGGAGCGAGGGGGCACCGGGCGATGGTACGAGCGCGGCCCCCGGCGACCTCAGTCCAGGCCGTCGAGGAACGTCAGCACCCGCTCCGTCGCGAGCTCCGCGCAGGCCGGGTCGTGGTCCGGGTGCCCGACCTCCGCGAAGAGGTGCCCCGCGCACGGGTAGACGAACAGCTCGCCGCCGAACCCGACCAGCTCGTCCTCCGCCTCGGGCTCGCGCCACGGGTCGCCCTCGGCGACGTGCGCCTGCGCCGGGACCGCGTCGGGCCAGGTCGCGTCCCACCACGAGGGGGCGACGGCGCCGTAGAGGAAGAACGCGCCGCGCGCGCCGGGCCGGGCGAGCGCCTGCTCCCCCGCGCGGGCGGCGCCGAACGACATCCCGCCGTAGACGACCTCGGCGGGCAGCGCGGCGACGGCCTCGGCGGCCCGGCGGGCGAACACGTCCTCGCCGACGGACTCCACGAAGGCGACGCCCTCGGCCACGTCGGAGTACGTCCGCCCCTCGAACAGGTCGGGAGTGTGCACCGTGTGCCCGCGCTCGCGCAGGAGGTCCGCGAACGCGCTGACCCCGGCCGTCAGGCCGCCGGAGTGGTGGAAGAGGACGACGTCGGCCATGCGGCGAGGCTACGCGGGCACCGGTGCCCGACGACAGGGCCCGCGGCGCGTCACGGCGCGACGCGCCGGGCGCGCCAGCCCCCGGCGCCCCGGTCGGCCACCAGGCGGTCGTGCGGGTCGGCCGACAGGTCGAGCCGGTCGACCCGGTCCACGACCACCTCGACCCAGGCGAACCGGCCGAACCACGCCGCCTCGTCGTCGTCCCGCCCCACGGGGCCGTCGACCGCCGCGCCGGGGGCCGTCGTCGTCGCGTACCCGCGCCGCGTGCCCGGGCCGAGGCCCGCCCACCGGCGCCGCCGCGCCGCGGGATCGGCCACGACGGCCGCCCGGCCGGCGAGGCGCACCTGCACCTGGGACTCGTCGTCCCACAGCACGAGCGCGACCCGTGGGTCGGCCCGGAGCTCGCGCACCTTGGCGGACCGCTCGTCGGTCGCGAACCCGAGCACGCCGCGCGCCCCGTCCCAGGAGCGCAGGATCACCGAGCGGACCTGCGGGGCGCCGTCCCCGGACGCGGTCGCCAGGCCGGCGAGCGTGAACGCCGTCCGGCGGCTCGTCGCCGCGGCGAGGGCGTCCCACACCGGGCGCAGCGCGGGCGGCAGGTCGGCGGCGGTGTCCACGGCGCTCCTCCGGGTCGGGGGGTGCCAGCATCGCGCGTCGCGGGCGCGCGCGCAGGTCGCGGCGGTCGCGCCGGTTGCGGCGGTCGCGCCGGTTGCGGCACGCGCGCACCCCCGGTGGGATGGAGGCGGACGACGCCGCCGACCGCCGCCGACCCCGAGAGGCCGTGATGAGCACCGACGCCACCCTGACCGCCGAGGACCTCGACCTGCTGCGCCGGCCGCTGCACGGGTTCCTCACCGTCGCCGCCGGACCCACGCCGCCGCAGCCGCGGCCCGTGTGGTTCGAGGTCACCGACGAGGGCACCGTCCAGCTGTTCAGCGAGGCGGACGCGCTCAAGGTCCGGCGTCTGCGCCGCGACCCGCGCGCCTCCCTCGTCGTCGCCGCGCCGGTCGCCGAGCGCGAGCACTGGGTCGCGATCGCCGGCCGGGTCACGATCGAGCCCGACGGCGCGCACGAGCTCGCCGAGCGGCTGGCGCACCGGTACTGGGACCTGGACGACCCGGCCCGCCGGGAGGACCTGGCGGCCGTGCTGGCCGACGACCAGGTCCGGCTCGTGCTGCACCCGGAGGACGTGCGGCGGCTCGTGTACTGACGGCCGGGGGCGCGGGTCGCGCGCCCGCCCGGCCGCGCGCGCCGTCAGGCGTCGCGGACCAGCGCGTCGTACGCCCCGGCGAACCGCGCCCGCCGGTCGGCGTAGTAGCCGGCGTGCTCGGCCCGCGGCTCCGACGTCGCCCCCGTGGCCCGCGGCGCGCGCGGCACGTCCGGCGCCAGCACGTCGAGCGCGAGCAGCGCCGTCCCGCGCTGCGTCGCCCGCTTCCGCGTCACGTGCGTGACCGGTCGGCCGAGCACGTCCGCGAGGACCTGCAGCCACCCCGGCTGCTCGCCGCTGACCCGCCCGGATGCAGCGACTTCGACCACGTCGGGCGCCGCGGGGTGCAGCTCGTCGGCGACCCGCGCGTACGTGAGCGCGACGCCCTCGACGATCCCGCGGTACAGGACGTCGGGGGTCGTGGCCGCGGAGACGCCCGTGAACGTGGCGCGGGCCCCGCCGGCCCAGCCCGGCGCGCGCTCGCCGGTGAGGTACGGCAGCACGAGCGGCGTCCCGTCCGCGGGCGCGGCGGCGAGCACCGGCGCGAGGTCCTCGCTCAGCCGCAGGGTCGCCTGCGCCCAGCTCACGGCCCGTCCGACGTCGTTGATCGCCCCGCCGAGCAGCGTCCGCCCCGCCTCGACGCGGTAGTTCCACAGCCCGAAGGGCAGCGGGTCGGCAGGCCCGTCGACCAGGACGCGGAGCGCGCCGGAGGTCGCCGTCGACGCGGTCACCACCGTCGCGTCCGTCGCGCCGGAGCCGACGTTGCTGGCGTAGCCGTCGGTGATCACGGGGAACCAGGCGGCGCGGGCGAGCGCGGGCCAGCGGCGCGGGGCGGTGGGCGTCGCGGGGTCGGCCGTGTCCCGGGGCGCGGAGAACCGCCCGGGGTCCGTGTCGACCGCGGCCAGCAGCTCGGCGTCCAGCGCCCCGGTGCGCCGGTCGAGCAGCCCGGTCCACGCCACGGTCGACGTCCCCGCCAGCGGCTCACCCACGAGCCGCGCGTGCACGTACTCGCCGAGCGACCACCACGCGGCCGCCGCGGCGACGACCCGCGGCTCGGCGGCCGCGAGCCAGCGCAGCCGGGGCGCGTGGTAGCTCGTGTGGACCCGGGTCCCGGTGCGCTGCTGCACCGCGCGCTCGTCCAGCTCCGCGCGCAGCTCCGCGACCGCGGCGGCGCTGCGGGAGTCGGCGTAGGTCAGGCACGGCGTCAGCGGCCGTCCCGCGGCGTCCACGCCGACGAGCGTCGCGGCGAACGTGTCGAGCGCGACGCCGGCGATCCGGGTGCCGAGCCGGCGGTCCCCCGTCACCGCGTCGAGGACCTGCTCGACCTCGGCGGTGACCTGGTCGGGGTCGATGACCGAGGTGCCGTCCGGCGCGACGGTGAACGCGTGCGGCACCTTGTGCTGCAGGCCGTGCACCGGGCGGCCGGTCGCGTCGTGCACGCCGCCACGGGTCGCGGTGGAGCCGATGTCCATCGCGACCACGAGCGGGTCGAGCGCGTCCTCGAGGGCGACGTCGTCAGTGGTCCGGGCCATCGGGGTGTCCTCGTCGTCGGCGGCGCGGGTCCCCTCGACCCTAGCCGCGGGCCGGGCGCGGCTCCTGCCGAGTGCGGCCGACCCGCAGCGGCACCGCACGCCACCAGGTCGCGCACCGCAGCACCCACTCGACCGGGCCGTACGCGCACCGCTGCAGCCACGCCCGGCTCAGCAGGGACTGCGCCACGATCAGCGGCACGCACAGCAGCACGACCGGCGTCACCGTCGCCATCGACCCGAAGTCCACCACCCGGGCCGCGGCCGCCAGGACGACCGCCGCCCCGACGTACCCGCTGAGCGCCATCCGGCCCAGCGGCTCGAAGAACCAGGCGATCGCGCGCCGCGCCGGGGTGCGCCAGAGCAGGGCGAGGCCGGTCGTCCAGAGCACCGCCACCACGAGCCCGGCGACGCCGCCGGCGGTGGTGAACCGCGGGTCGCCGGGCTGCGTCAGCTGCCACGCCAGCGCGGGCACCGTGAGGACCGCCGCGGCGGCGCACACGAGCGCGACGCCGCGGGTGCGGGTCTCGAGCGCCCGCGGCAGCCCGTAGGCCGCGGCCCCGGCCCCGGCGAGCACCAGGCCGGGCGTGGCGACGAGACCGCCGCCCGCGAGCGCGTAGGCCGCGCCCGTCAGCGCGACGCCGAGGCCGAGGACCACCGCGCGCGGGACGAGCGCCACGGCCGGCAGGACGAGCAGGCCGACCACCCCGTACTCGACGAGGATGTTGCCGGGGTAGACGACCATGAGCGCCGCGCCGATCAGCGCCACCGCCGCCATCCGCCGCGCGGGCACCACCCAGGCCCGTGCCGCGCGCCGCCGGGCCCCCGCCAGCACGAACCACAAGCTCATGCCGAACAGCAGCTCGAAGATCGGCACGAACCGGGTCTGCACCGCGAGGTGCAGCGCGTCGCGGACCGGGTCGGCGACGGCGGCGCCTGCGCGGTGCGTCGTCGCCTCGGTGAGGTCGACCGCGTTGACCAGCAGGATGCCGAACAGCGCGAACCCGCGCAGCGAGTCGAGGAACCGCCAGCGGGGCGGCCGCGAGTCGGGGGCGGGCGCGGCGGGCGCGGCGGGCGCGGCGGGCGCGAGGACGACGCGCGACGGGGACGGGTGCGGCATGCCCCCAGGTCACCACCACGGGTGGCCGGCGCGGATCAGCCCGCGGGACCGACCCGGACGGGCGAGGTCCCACCGCGGCACGACCGGGCGTCGGTCCGCGGTCCTACGCTGCGGGGCATGACGATCTCGTCGGCGCAGGCGCTGGCGTGGCGCCTCGGCCGGCAGCACCTCGGCTCCGGCGCGGCGGACGCCCTCGAGACGGAGGCCGCCCGGCTGGGCGACCTGCTCGGGCACCCCGGCGAGCTGCGGCTGACCACGGGCTGAGGCACCGCCCGGGGTCCGCCGCCCGCGGTCCGGCCGCGGGACCGCGCCGGTCAGGCCACCGGCCCGCGCGCCCGCCGCCGGCTCACCCGGAGCCGCACCCGCCCGGCCAGCGGCGACCCGAGGACCCCCGCCGCCTCGCGCAGCACCCGGTCGACCAGCGCCGCCACCTCCGGCAGGTCCACCCGGGCGTCCACCTTCACCTCCCCGGCCAGCACCAGGCCCGCACGCTCCCGGCGCACGGAGAGCCGCGCGCCGCGGACCCGCGGGTCCGCCTCCAACCGGTCCTCCGCCCCCCGGGCGACCGCGCCGGGGTCCACGCGCAGCCGCTCGCCGGTGCGCGACCCGGGCAGCGCCTGGTCGGGCAGGCCGCCCGGCGGCAGGTGCCGGAGCAGCCAGAGCACGCCGAGGACGATCAGCCCGACCGCGGCGACTGCGCACGCACCGGCCCACCACGACCGGCTCGTCGCCGTGACGGCGCCGCCGACGTCCACCGTCGCCGGGTCCAGGCCGACGGACCCCACCCGCACACCGGAGGTCCACCCCGCACCGGCGGCGAGCGCGAGCCCACCCACGACGAGCAGCAGCAGGCCGAGCACGGTGAGCACCGTGCGGTCGACGCCGGTGCCGCGGCGCGCGCTCATCGCCCGGTCCCGCTGTCCCGCGCGGCGACGCGGACGCGCGGCACCGGGTCGAGCCCGGCCAGCCGGTCCTCGACCGCGGAGCGCACCTCCTCGGCCAGGCCCGGCGCCCCGGTCCCGAGGACCCGGACCTGCACGGACCGCGCCGTCGCCGTCGACGACACCCGCAGCACCCCGTCGACGTCCTCCGCCGTCGCGGACGACAGCCGCGCGACGTCCTTCGGGCTCAGCCGAGCGGCCGGCGCCTCGCGCAGCCCCACGTCGGCCGGGCCGCGCCGCCACGCGGCGACCAGGAGCAGCAGGCCCAGCACCGCGAGCGCGACGCCGGCCACCGCGACGCCTGTGTCGACCGGGCGTCCGTCGACCGCCCGGAGCACGCCGGGCAGCCACGCCTGGGACGGCCGCAGGCCCAGCAACGAGGCGGAGGCGAGCGCCTCCCGCGCCAGCACCAGGCCCGCGAGGACCAGCAGCACCGCCAGCACCACCCCGATCGCCCGGGCCGCGCCCGCGCGCCGGGCCGGGCGGGCCGCGGGGGCCGGCGGGGCCACGTGGGCCGCCGCGCTCACGACACCCTCCGGCGCGCCTCGGCCGCGGCCACGACGGCCTCGACGGTGACCAGCACGTCGTCCACCCGGACGCCGACGAGGCCCTCCAGCTCGGCCCGGACGGCGCCCGCGACCCGCGAGGCGACGTCGGCGGCCGGCTCGGGCCAGGTCCCGGCGACCCGCGCCGCCACCCGCACCCGCCGGCCGGCCACCTCGACGTCCACGTGCGGCAGGTCCGTGCCCACGGGCCCCCGGCGGACCGGCGTCGAGGCGCGCTCGGCCGCCCGCCGGGCCACCCGGGCCACGACGCGGTCGGCGATCGTGACCCGGCCGCCGACCGCGGGCGCGTCCGGCGGGGCCGCCGACGGCGCCGGGGTCAGGACGTCAGCCACGGCGCCGCCCCCCGAGCACCGCCCCGAGGTCGATCCGCCCGTCGGCGTGAGCACCGACCACCAGGCCGAGGCCGCCCAGCACCAGGGCCAGCAGGAAGCCCACCAGGCCGCCGGTGGTGATCGCCACCGCCAGCAGCAGGCCGGCCAGCAGGCCGGTCGTCGTCATCGAGCTCATCCCTCGTCCTTCCCGGTCCCGCGGGGCGGGACCTGCGACCCGCGGGGCTCCTGCCCCACGGGATCCACGTCCTCGACGTGCACGTGCACCGGCAGCCCGGTCCCGGCGGTCGCCGCGACCGCGGTGCGGACCGCGGCGGCGGTCCCCGGGATCGGCAGGCCGGCGGCCACGACGACGTGCACGTGCACGCCGTCGGACGCCAGGCGCACCCCCGGGACCCGCTCGCCGGCCAGGTACGTCCCGACCTCGCCGAGCGGCCCGGCGCTCAGCCGGACCACCCCCGGCACGGCGAGCGCCGCGGCGCGCACGGCGTGCGCCCGGGCGGCCACGGGGTCCGCCGCCGGCACCGCCGGCCCGGTCACTGGACCCGCGACGGGGCGGGCTCGCCGTCCTGGTCGTCGTCCTGCGGCAGCCAGACGTCGTTGACGCTGACGTTCACCTCGATGACCCGGAGCCCCGTCATCCGCTCGATGCCGGTGACGACCGAGCGGCGCACCGCCTCGGCGACGTCGGCGATCGCGACCCCGTACTCCGCCACGATGTCGACGTCCACGGCCGCCTCGGACTGCCCGACCTCGACGCTGACGCCCTGCGAGTAGTTGGTCGACCCGCCGGGGATGCGCTCCCGGAGGGCGCCGAAGGCGCGCTGGGCGCCGCCCCCGACGTCGTGCACGCCGGCGACGTCGCGCGCCGCGATCCCGGCGATCTTGCTGACCACCGTGTCGGCGATCGTGGTGGTGCCGCGCTCCGTCGTCAGCGCGCTCGCCACGGCGCGGGTGCGGTCCTTGGGCGTCAGCTCCTGGGCGTCATTGGTCCCGGCCTGGGCGGGCGTCGTGCCGGTCATGTCGACCTCCTCGTCCGGCGCGGCGGCCCGGCCCGCCGGTCGCGGGCCCGGATGGCGGCTCGTCCGCACCGTCCTGACAGGAGTGGGTGCCCGCGCGTGGCCGGTACTCACGGTCCGGTCGCTGTGATCTGGGTCACAGGCTAGGTTGGCGCTCGTGAGGCCCGGTGAGGAGGACGCCGAGCTGGTCCGGCGCGCGCGGCTCGGCGACCGGGACGCGTTCGCGGCCCTGGTCGATCGGCACGGCGCGGCCATGTACCGGTACGCCCGGCGGATGCTGCACGACGACGGCGCGGCCGAGGACTGCGTCCAGGAGGCGCTCGTCACCGCGTGGCTGGCCGCCGACCGGTTCCGCGGCGAGGCGGCCGTCCGCACCTGGCTGTTCGGCATCCTCACCAACACCGTGCGGCGCCGCGTCCGGACAGACGCGCGGCACCCGGCGGCACCGCTGCCCGAGGAGGCGGCGCTGCCCGCGGCCCCGGGCGACCCGATCGCGCTGGTCGAGGCCGCCGACCTGCGGCACGCCCTCGAGATCGCCCTGCGGGAGCTGCCCCCGATGCAGCGGGCGTGCTGGATGCTGGTGGAGGTGGAGCGCATGTCCTACGCCGACGTCGCCCGGGTGCAGGCGACGACGGTCGACGCGGTGCGCGGTGCGGTGCACCGGGCGCGGACCACGCTGGGGAGGAGGCTGGCGACATGGCGGTAGACCGCGACCCCTCCGACCGGCCGGAGGACCACGACCACCCCGACGAGGTCGTCGCGCGCGCGGCGGGCACGCTGCGGGAGATCACCGACGCGGGCTGGGTGCGCGCGCGGGAGGCCGTGCTCGAGCGGGTCCGGCGCACGCTCCGCCCCGCGCCGCACGTGGCGGGTCGGCACGCCGACGGCCGGTTCACCGTCGCGACGCCCGTGCTCGTCGACCGGCTCCGCGGCGCGGTCGACGGCGTGACGCCGGCGCGGGTGCTCGACGTCCAGGTCGACGTCGGCCCCGACGCCGAGCTCGACGGCGTCGCGCTGCGGCTCAGCGTGGCCTACGGGTCCCCGGTGGGGCCGGACGCCGACGCCGCGCGCGCGGCGGTGCTGACCGAGGTCGAGCGGACGCTCGGCGTCCCGCTGGAGCCGGCGCGGGTGACCGTGGACGTGCACATCGCCGACGTGCACCGGCCGGCCGAGGACGACGCGACGTCGGCGCGCCCGGCGGGACGGCCGTAGCCGGGGGTCAGGCCGCCCGGCGCCGCTCCACCGCCCGGACGGCGCCGTTGGCCCGCGTGTCCGTCGCGAGCGCCCGGTAGGTGTCCGCGACCGGCGTCCGCCGCCGGTCCAGCCCGCCGGCGCCGTCCTCGACCAGGTCCCACAGCCCCATCGTCAGCAGGTACTCCTCGCGCTCGGCCGTGCCGTGCCGGTACGTCCACTCGTACATGTCGAACACCGGCCACCAGGTGTAGCCGACGACCCGGTGCCCCACCGACCGCAGCGTGCGGATCGCGGCGACGGACTCGTGCAGCCAGGCCACCCGGTCCGCGACGGGGGCGGTGACGGCGGTCTCGGTCAGCATCACGGGCGCCCCGTGCCGGCGCTCGGCCTCGAGGAGCACCTCGACCAGCCCGGCCACCCCGGCGTCCTGGGCGGGGCGCGGGTCGGCGAACCCGCCGCCGTGGTGCACGCCCTCCTCGAACACCTCGGTGGAGATGCGCGGGTAGTAGTTGACCCCCATCACGTCCGGCCGCACGGCGTGGTCGGCGAACCACGCGAGCGCGTCGTCGGACGTCCCGTGCGCGCGCAGCACGCCCACGAGGGGGTGCGCGTCGTCGACGCGGCCGGTCACCAGGTCCTCGACGAGGTGCGCCTGGTGGGTCAGCCGCTCGGCCTGCGCGCGGTGCTCGCCGTGGACGTCGCCGGCGTACCGCATGGACGCGTCCACGTGCATGAAGGCCGCCCGGTCGCCCAGGACGTCCGCGATCCCGCGCTGGGTGCGGACGAAGCCCTCGCCCAGCGCGCGGACCATCGTCGTCAGGCCGGCGTCCCCCGTGAGGTACGGCGGCCAGTAGCCGTAGACCCCGCAGAACAGCGCGTGGATCATCGGCTCGTTCACCGGCGTGTAGTCGGTGACCCGGTCGCCGTACCGCTCCGCGAACGCGACGCCGTACTCGGCCACCACCTGCGGGTAGTCGGGGTGCGCGAACTGCCCGTCGAGCCACAGCGGCGTGCCGTAGTGCAGCAGGTCGATCACCGGCCGCAGCCCGAGCTCGCCGAACCGGTCGACGACCCGGTCCACCCAGGACCAGTCCCAGACGCCGCGCCCGGGGTTGACCCGGTGCCACGGCACGCCCCAGCGCAGGAACGTCGCGCCGGCGTCCGACGCGAGGCCGAGGTCCTCGGCGTACCGCGCGTAGTGGTCGGTGAGCGCGTACTCGTCGATCGGGCGCTCGCCCGGGCCGCCCTGCGGCACGAACGTGTCCTCGATGCCGAGCCCGAAGTGCAGCGCGCCGTCCTCGAACCAGCGGCCGCCGGCCGCCGCCGGGCCCGTCACTTGAGCCCCGTGGTGGCGATGGACTCGATGAACTTGCGCTGCACGAGCATGAAGGCGAGGACCAGCGGGACGACCGCGACGAGCGCGCCCGCCATCATGACGCCGTACGGCACGATGCCGCCGGGGCCGGTGAGCTGGGTGAGTCCGGATGTGATGGTGCCCATCTCCTGTTGCGTCGTGAAGACCAGCGGCCAGAGCAGGTCGTTCCAGTTGTTGACGAAGATGTAGATCGCCAGGGTGAGGATCGCGGGCCGGGCGTTCGGCAGGACGATCTGCCAGAACACGCGCAGCTCGGACGCGCCGTCGATGCGGGCGGCGTTGTCGAGGTCCCGGGGAAGGCCGATGAAGAACTGCCGCAGGAAGAAGATGCCGAACGCGTCGGCGGCGCGCGGGACGATGAGCCCCGCGAACGTGTTGACCCAGCCCAGGTCGGTGACGATCTGGTAGACGGGGATCAGCGTCGCCTGGAACGGGATCATCAGCGTCGCGATGATCGCGACGAGCAGCACCTGCCGCCCCCGGAAGTCGATCCGGGCGAGCGCGTACGCGGCCAGCGCGTCGAAGGTGACCGCGAACAGCGTGACCCCGCCGGCGAACAGGAAGCTGTTGCCGATCAGCCGGGCGAACGGCAGGTCGGAGAAGATCCGCTCGAAGTTCGCCGTCGTCCAGGCGTCGGGCAGCAGCGTCGGCGGGTAGGCGTTGACCTCCGCCGTGGGCTTGAACGCCGTGAACAGGACGATGAACAGCGGCAGCAGGACGATCAGCGTGGTGACCGTGACGCCCGCCGTCATGAGGACGGTGGAGACGCGGACCCGGCGGCGGCCGGCCCGCGCGAGGCGGGGGCGCTCCGGGGCGGCGGTCGGCGCGAGGGTGGCGGCGGACATCAGGACTCCTTCTCGCGGCGCCCGAAGAACACGAACTGGACGACGCTCAGCACGAGCGTCGCGAGCAGCAGGACGTAGGACAGGGCGGAGGCGAACCCGAGCTCGAGCTTGCGGAACCCGGACTCGTAGATCTCCATGACGACGGTCTGGGTGTTCCCGTAGGGGCCGCCGCCGGTCATCACGTAGATCTGGTCGAACGCCTGGAGCGCGGCGATCATCGCGAAGATCAGGACGAACGCCAGGGTGTTCGACAGCATCGGGAGCGTGATGTGCCGGAACCGGGACCAGGCGCCGGCACCGTCCATCTTGGCGGCCTCGTACAGCGAGCCCGGGATCTCCTGCAGCCCCGCCATGAAGATCACCATGTAGAAGCCGAAGTTCTTCCACACCGCGACCAGCGCGACCGCGGGCATCGCCAGCGTCGGGTCCTGCAGGACGTTCCCGAGGTCGATCCCGATCCCCCGCAGCCAGTGGTGCAGCAGCCCGACCTGCGGGTCGATCAGGTACGACCACGCCAGGGCGGCCACGGCCAGCGAGATGATGAACGGCAGGAACAGCGAGGTGCGGAACAGCCCGCGCAGCGGCAGCCGGTCGTTCGTCAGCAGCAGGGCCAGCGCCAGCGCGACGACGACCGCCGTCGGCGTGAACAGCACCGCGTAGACGACGGTGTTGCGGACCGCGTCGCGGATGTCGGGGTCGGTGAAGATACGGGCGTAGTTGTCCAGCCCCACCCACTGCGCCTCGCCGAAGCCGCTGGCGTCGGTGAACGAGAGCTGCAGCGCCGAGACCATCGGCCAGGCGACGAAGACCGCCATGATGATCAGGGCCGGGGCGAGGAAGGCGAGGGCGGCGCGGTTCCGGCGCCCGCCGGTCCGCGTGCGCCGCAGGTGCCCGTCCGGGCGGCCGCCGAGCGGCGCGGGGGCACGGTAGGCCCGCCTGCGGGATCCCGTCACGTGCGCGGTGGTCATGGGGTGGTGCCTCTCGGGAGGGAGGGCGTCCCCGGGGTCACTGCCCCGGGGACGGCCGGTCCGGGTGGGTCGGTCAGTCGTCCAGCGCGGCCTGGATCGCGGTCTGCGCCTGGGCGAGCAGGTCGTCGACCGGCTCGCCGGCCATCGCGCGCTGGGTCAGGTCGTCGACGGCCGTGAGCACGTCGGTGCTGTTCACCACGCCGGGCAGCAGCGGGCGGCCGAGCTCGGCCTGCTCGGTGAGCGCGGCGACCACCGGGTTCTCGTCCACCTCGTCGGCGGCGATGTCCGTGCGCAGCGGCGGCCAGCCCGAGCCGAGCGCCCAGGCGACGGACTCCTCGCGGGACAGGAAGAAGGAGAAGAACTCCTGCGCGGCCTGCTGCTGGGCCTGGTCGGCCTGCCGGGTCAGCGCCATCGAGACGCCGATCGCGGACGCCGCCTGCGCCTCGGGCCCGGCGGGGATCGGCGCGAGGCCGTAGTCGATCCCGTTCTCCTCGGAGACGGTCGCCATCCAGGGGCCGCCGATGTACATCGCGACGCGGCCGCTGCTGAACAGGCTGTCGCCGCTCACACCGTCGACGCCCGTCGGGCTGATCTTCCCGGTGGCGATCGCGTCGTGCCAGAACTCGAGGGTCTCGGCGTTCTCCGGCGAGTCGACGACGGCCTCGCCGTCCTCGACGACCGCGCCGCCGTTGCCGTAGAACAGCGACGGCCAGACGCCGTTGCCGACGGTGGCGTGGTCGGCGAGCGCGAGGCCGTACTGCTCCGGCGTGCCGTCGCCGTCCTCGTCGACCGTGAGCGCCTCGGCGGCCGTGACCCACTCGTCCCAGGTCGTCGGCACCGCGACGCCCGCGGCGTCGAACAGGGCCTGGTTGTAGAACATCGTGAGCGGCACGAACCCGGTCGGGACGCCGTACGCGGTGCCGTCGACCGTCACCATGTCGAGCGCGCCGGCGTTGAGGTCCGGCGTGGCCTCGTCGGCGGCGTAGAAGTCGTCCAGGTCGACGAACGCGCCGCGGTCGGCGTAGACCGGCAGCCGCTCGGCCGGCATCGCGACGATCTCGGGGCCGTTGTCCGCCGAGAGGGCCGGCAGGAACGTGTCGTCGATGACGTCCCAGGGGTTCACCTGGGTGGTGATCGTGATCTCGCCGTCGTGGGCGGCGTTGAAGTCGTCGACGATCTGCTGGAGCACGTCCCCGTCGGCCTCGGTGTACCCGTGCCAGAAGGTCAGCTCGACGGGGCCGGCGGAGTCGGAGGAACCGCCGCCGCCGGAGCAGGCGGCGAGGGCGAGCGCCAGGCAGACCGGCGCGACGACGAGGGCGGGGGTGCGCTTCATTGCGTGTGTCCTTTCGGGGAGGGCCCGCATACAACGTTGTAAGACAACGTTGTAAGTGGGATGGTGGGCCACGCGGCGGGGGCGTGTCAACCCGGCCGCGGGCGACCTGCGGGGCGTCGGGCGCCGGTCGGGCCGACGAGGCGCGCGCTCGCCGGCGGAACGGCCGGTCAGCCGCTCGTGGACTCCCGGACGACCAGCCGGAAGCCCGGTGCGATCACCCGCGGCTCGAGCTCGCCGCGGCTGCGGTCGTCGATCCGCTCCCGCAGCAGCCGCACGGCCTCCCGGGCGATGTCGTGCCGCCCGGGCTCGACGGTGGTGAGGCTCGGGTAGGTGTACCGGCCGTCCGCGACGTCGTCGAACCCGACCAGCGCCACGTCCGCCGGCACCGCCACCCCGCGCTCCTGGAGCGAGCGCAGCGCCCCGAGGGCGAGGTCGTCGTTCATCGCGAACACCGCGTCCATCCGCACGCCCGCGTCCAGCACCCGCGCCATCGCCTCGGCCCCGCTGCTGCGGTCCCAGGTCTCGATCGGCACCACCAGCGCGTCGTCCACGCCGAGCCCGGCGGCCTCGACCGCGGCCCGGTACCCGGCGTACCGCAGCGCGGCCACGCCCGTCTCCTCGGCGGCGTGCGCGCCGAGGAGCATCACCCGCCGGCGCCCGAGCCCGAGCAGGTGCTCCGTCGCGGCGCGGGCGGCCGCCTCGTGCTGCATCGTCACGTGGTCGACCGGGCCGGGGAACAGCGGCTCGCCCAGCACCACCAGCGGCCGGCCCGCCGGGTCCGGCGTGATGTCGGCGTGGGTCAGCCCGAGCGGGGCGAGCAGCAGGCCGTCGGTCAGCGACAGCCGCGGGTTGCGCAGCGCCTCGAGCTCGCGCTCGCGCAGCCCGCCGGTCTGCTCGACCAGCACGACCAGGTCCTGCTCCGCCGCGACCCGGATCACCTCGTCCGCGAGCTGGGCGAAGAACGCCTGGCTCAGCTCCGGCACCGCGAGGCCGATGACGCCGCTCCGCCCGAGCCGCAGGTTCCGCGCGGCGAGGTTCGGCCGGTAGCCCACCTGCTCGACGGCCGCGAGCACCCGGGCGCGCGTCGCCTCCCGCACCTGCGGGTGGTCGTTGAGCACGTTGGACACGGTCTTGAACGACACGCCCGCGAGCTGCGCGACGTCGCGCAGCGTCGGGGCGGCCCTGCCCTCGGGTTCGATCGCCACGGGCCGAGGTTACAACGTTGCAACGCCGCGCGGGGCCCGACCCCCCCGCTCACGCAGGCCGGTCGAGCGCCCCCCGCACGATGCTGTCCCCGGAGTGCGCCGGGTCGCCGTCGAACGGCTCGGCCGACACGTCGACCACGGTGAACTCGTCCAGGTCCAGGCCGGGCGGGACGGCGAACCTGCCCTCGTCGCCGTCGAGCGCCCCGAGGCTGACCAGCCGCGTCGCGTCCTGGTCCAGCAGCCACACCGCGCGGAAGCCGTCCTCCTCGGTCCGGGACACCCGCACCACCAGCGTGCGCGTCCCGTCCGCGCCCTCCTCGAGCCACGCGTCCCCGGACGCCGCCCAGCCGGGCAGCGGGTCGAGCCGCGCCTCCGCGACCACCGTCTCCGTCGGCCGCTGGCCGGCCGCGACCACGGCGCCGCCACCGACCGCGCCGACCACCAGGCCCGCGGCCACCGCGAGCAGCCACCGGCCGCGGGAGCGGCCGGCCGAGGCGCCGCCGCCCGGACGCGCCGGCCGGGTCCCGTCCTGCGGCCCGGCCGAGGCGGCGCCGGCCGGGCCGGGCCGCACGTCCGGGGCCAGGCCGAGCTCGGCGCTGATCCGCTCCCACACGGCGTCGGGCGCGGGCACGAGCGTCTCGCCGACCCCGGCGCGCGCGGAGGCCGCCGTCGAGCGCAGGACCGCCAGCTCGCGGGCGCACCGGTCGCACTCCGCGAGGTGCCGCCGCTCCGCCGGGGTCGCGGGCTCGCCGACCGCGTGCAGGGCGAGGGCGTCAGACCCGAGGTGCGGCACCGTCCCTCACCTCCTCCAGCCGGTCGCGCAGCCGCAGCAGGCTACGTCGGATGTGGCTCTTCACGGTGCCGAGCGGCAGGTCGAGCCGCCGGGCGATCTCGTCGTGCGTGAGGTCCCCGTAGAAGGCGAGGGCCAGGATCGTGCGCTGGGGCTCGCCCAGCTGCTCGAGCTCGTCGACGACCGTCACCCGCTCGGCGACCGACGCGACGTCCGGGACCTCCGCCCGCTCCGCGTGCTGCGCGAGCGCGTGCAGGTCGCGGACGTCGCGGCTGCGCCGGGAGAGCGCGTCCGTGACCGCGTGGCGGGTGATGCCGGTGAGCCAGCCGCGCAGCGCGCCCCGGTCCGCGCGGTAGCCGGAGCGCCCGCGCCACGCCGAGACGAAGACCTGCTGGGTGACGTCCTCGGCGTCGGCCGCGGATCCCAGCGTGCGCAGGGCCAGCGTGTGCACGTAGGCCGCCCACCGGCGGTACGCCTCCGCGAGGGCGTGCTCGTCGCCGGCCTCAAAGGCACGCGCGAGCGCCTCGTCGTCCCACTCGGGCGGTGGGCGCAGGTGCGCCACGGTCCTGGGCAGGGCGGTCCTCCTCGTCGGGCCGGGCGGCAGCCGTGGCGGCTGCGCCGCGATCTGCGGCGCGGTCATCCCGCGTCCGCGGGGGTGGCGGTGACCAGCACGTTGTCGCGGTAGTGCCGGGTGGCGCGGTCGAAGGTGCCGCCGCAGGTCACGAGCGCCAGCCGGGGCGGGCCGTCGCGGGTGAACACGTCGGGCCAGCGCGCCTCGCTCTTGGGGAACCGGGTCACCGCGTCCACGACGTACGCGCGCGTGCTGCCGTCGGCCAGCACGACCTGGACCTCGTCGCCCGGGACGACGTCGACGAGCCGGACGAACGGCCCGGTCCCGGCCGAGGCGACGGAGTCCACGTGGGCCGCGACCACGGTGGTGCCGGCGGCGTCGCCCGGGTCGGCCCCGAACCGGTACCACCCGCCGCGCTCCGCCAGCGGGGGGATCTCCATCTGCCCGTCCTCGGCCACCCCCACCGGATCCACCGGCACGTCGATCGACCGGGCGGGCACGACGACCCGCACCGGCGCGGTGCGGGTCTCCACCGGCGGCGGCGGGGTCGCCGGCACCACGGGGACCGCGGGCGGGGCCGGCGCGGCCGGGCCCGTGGTCGCCGGGGCCGAGGTCGGGGCGCCGTCCGGGGACGGCACGCCGGTCGGGGCCGGCGTGCAGGCCGCGAGGACGGCGACCAGGACGGCGAGCGGCCCGGCCACGCCGAGGGGGGCGCGACGTGGCCGGGGGTCGTGGTGCGTCACGGGGGGCTCCAGTGGTCCGGGGCGCGGCCGGCCTCTGCTCGACCGGCCGCGCCCCCGGGTCCAGGGGTCAGCGCCGCTGGGCGGCCGTCCGACGGGTGGTCAGAGCGACGGCACCGAGTGCGCCGACGAGCGCCGCCGCCGCGATCCACGGTGCCGGCGAGCCGCCGTCGTCCGCCAGGCCGAGCTCGCCGGAGGGCACGCCGCCCGGCGCCGAGTGCAGCCCGTCGATCGTCTGCACCGCCAGCTGCAGGTTGCCGGCCTCGAGGGAGCCCCAGGCGTAGACGATCGTGTCCGCGCCCTCCGCGATCGTGAGGTCGGTCGGGCCGATCACCGGGTCGGTCGTCCCGGTCGCGGCGACGGCCGCCGAGACGGTGCCGGCCGGGACGGTCAGCGTCTGCTCGTCCGGGTTCGACAGGTTCGTCACCACGGCGCTGCCGTTGGCCAGCACGTCGACCGCCGGAGCAGCCGCGGTGTGCCGCACCGTCAGCCGGCCCTGCCCCGCCGGGACCTCCGACAGGTCGTTGGTGAAGAGGGTCGCCGTCGGGCTGCCGGCCGCGTCCAGGTGGGCGACGGCCGTGTAGCTCGCCCCGGCGTCCAGAGTGAGGTCGACCGGGCCGATGGCCGGCTGGCTCGCGTCGGCGGCGTCGGCCGCGGTGATCGCGACCGTGTGCGCGCCGGCGCGCAGGTCCAGCGGGCCCGCGAGGGTGCCGGGCGCGAAGTCGTCCAACGTGCGCTGGCCGTCGACCCACACGTCGACGGTCAGGTCGGGCACACCGTGCAGCACGGACAGGGACGCGGTCCCGGACGTGGCGGCGGTGGCGGGCATCGCGGTCGCGAGGGCGACCAGGGCCGCGGCGGCGACGCCGGCCGACCCGATGACGAACGGACGGTGCTGCATGCGAACTCCTCTGTCCGGTCCCCCCGGAGGGGGCAGGTGCACTGACACCCCCTCTACGACGCGGACCCCCCGGCCGGATGCACCGGCGCGCGAGAAGTTCTCCGGCGTCCCCGCGCGGGCGGCGCGCGGGCGGCGCGCGACCGACGACCGCGGCATCGCCCGGCCCGGACGTCAGGAGCGGCGGCGGAACCGGAAGTGCGCGTGGTGCAGCGTGTCGCCGCGCAGGACGCCGTACGCCCAGAACCCCAGGTCGTCGCGGTACACGACCCGGTCCCTGCGGACCCAGAAGGACCCCTGGAACGCGTGCCGCCGCCCGCCGCGGGTCTCGTCGTACCGGCCGGCGGGACCGAGCTCCTGGACGACGTCGGCCCGTTCGTCGTACCAGGTGCCGACGAGCGGGCCCTCGACCGACCGCGGCGCCCGCGCCGCCGGGCCGCCGTGCGTCCTCCCCCGCCCACCTGCGCGGGGGGCGGGCACGCCGTCGACCCACAGCGTCGCCTCGTCGGCGTACCAGACGACCTCCTCGAGCGGACGGGGTCGCGCGGCCCGCGCCGGCAGCACGCCGAACGTCGCCGGGCTGCCGGGCGTCAGCGAGCCGACCCGGGGCGAGGCGGGTGCGGCGGCGGGGACCAGGGTCGCCCCGGCGCAGTCGACGACGCGGGTGCCGGGGCCGGCGGCGGCCACGAGGTCGCGCCCGACCCCGGTCACGACGCCGCCCTCGACCAGCACGTCGCCGACGGCCAGGTCGCCGACGCCCTCGTCGAGCGTCCGGACCAGCGCTCCGGTCAGCACGACGGCGGACGCGCGCGTGCTCCGCGCGTCCGCGGTGTCCTCCGCCGCGCCGCCGAGGTCGTCCTGCCGTGCCATCGCGTCTCCTCTCCTCCGGGCCGGGGACAGCCGCTCCCCCGGGGGCCACCGTCGCGCCCGGGCGCGCCGCCAACCAGGCCGTGACGCACCCAGGCACGTCGGTGGCCGGCTCGGTTTCCTGGTGAGGCGGGCGCAGCACGCCCCGCAGCAGCCGCACGAACTGGAGGTCTCGAGCCATGGACCGCACGGGCAGCCCGCTCCCCCGGCGGACGGTCGTGGTCACCGGCGCCGGCAGCGGCATCGGCCGGGCCTGCGCCCGGCTGCTCGTCGAGCGCGGGGACGCGGTCGGCCTGCTCGACCGCGACCGCCGCGCCCTGCGCCGGGTGGCCGACGAGCTCGCGCACGCCGGCGACCGGGTCGCGACCGCCGAGGTGGACGTCGCGGACGCCTTCGCCCTCGGCGAGGCCCGGGACGACCTGGCCGCGCGGCTTCCCGCACCCGTGGACGCGGTCGTGGCGGCCGCGGGGAGCATGGCGGGCGGCGCGTTCGCCGGGGGCGTGCCCGGCGAGTGGGCGGAGATGATCGACTCGAACCTCACCGGGATGCTCCAGACGGCGCAGACGTTCGTCCGCGAGCTCGAGCTCGCCGCCGCCGCCGGGCGCAGCGATCTCGTCGTGGTCGGCGCGATCGCGGGCACCGTGGGCTTCCCCCGGTTCGCGGTGTACTCGGCGGTCGAGGCCGCGGTCGGCCAGCTGGCCCGGACGCTCCGCGGGGAGCTCGGCGTGCAGGGCATCCGCGTGCACCACGTGCAGCCCGGGGTCACGGGCACCCCGCTCGGGTCCGCGATGAGCGACGACGCGGCCCGCCGGGAGTGGCGCGACCTGCATCGGGACGTGCCGCCGGTGGACCCCGCTTCGGTGGCCCGGGCGGTCCTGTTCGGGATGGACCAGCCGCCGCACGTCACGGTCACCGACATGGTGGTCCTCCCCACCCGGCAGGACGCGGCGCTGCCCACGGTGCAGGGCGCGCCCCGGCCCGCGCGCCGGCGCTGGAGCCTGCGGTGACCGGCCCGGGGCGCGCCCGCGCCGCCGCGGTCCCCGCCCGGCTCCGCACCTCCCCCGCCGCGGCCGCGGCGATCCTGCTCGCCGCGACCGCCGCGGCGCTCGTCTGGGCGAACCTGCCCGGCTCGACCTACGAGGCCTTCTGGCACACCCCGGCCGCCGTGACCGTCGGCGGCGCGGGTGTCTCGCTCGACCTGCGGCACTGGGTCAACGACGCGCTGATGGCGCTGTTCTTCTTCCTGGTCAGCCTCGAGGCCCGGCGGGAGCTCGCCGTGGGCGACCTGCGCGACCGGCGGCGCGCCCGGGTCCCCGTCGTCGCGGCCGTCGCCGGGCTGCTGCTGCCCGCGGGGCTGTACGTCGCCCTGCTCACCTGGGCCGACGCGCCCCGCGAGGCCGTCACCGCGTGGGGCGTGGTCATCTCGACGGACACCGCGTTCGCGCTGGGGCTCCTGGCCGTCGCCGGCCGCCGCGCCCCCGCGGCCCTGCGTCTGTTCCTGCTGACCCTGGCCGTCGTCGACGACGTCGGCGCGCTCGCGGTGGTCGCCCTGGCGTACACCGACGAGCTGCGGCTCGGCCCGCTCGCCGTCGCCGCCGCGGCCACCCTCGCCATCGCCGGGCTGCGGCACCTGCGGGTGTGGCGCGGGCTGGCGTACCTCGTACTGGCCGCCGTCACCTGGGTCGCCGTGCTGCGGTCCGGCGTGCACGCGACCCTCGCCGGCGTCGCGATCGGCCTGGCGATGCCCGTCTACCCGCCCCACCGCGAGAAGGTCGAGGCGGCGATGGACGCCGCCGTGCGGTTCTCCCGGTCGCCGACCCCCCGGCGGGGACGCGACGCCGCCCTGCGGATGGCGCGCGCGGTGTCGGTGAACGAGCGGCTGCACACGCTGTACGCGCCCGCCGTGAACCTCGTCGTGGTGCCCGTGTTCGCCCTGGCCAACGCCGGCGTCGCGCTCGACGGCCCCGCCCTGCGCTCCGCGGCCGCCTCGCCCGTGACCTGGGCCGTCGTCGTGGGCCTCGTGGGCGGCAAGCTGCTCGGCATCACCCTCGGCGCGCGCGCGTCCGTCGCGCTGCGGCTCGGCCGGCTCGCCCCCGGCCTGCACACGCGCCACCTGGTGGCGGGCGGGCTCGTCTCGGGGATGGGCTTCACGATCTCGCTGTTCATCGTCGACGTGGCCCTGACGGACCCGACGCTGCGGGCCGACGCGCGGATCGGGGTGCTCGCCGCCTCGCTGCTCGCCGCGCTGCTCGCGACCGCCGCGTTCGCGCTGGCCGCGCGGACGGACCGGCACCGGCGCACCGCCCCGGACCCCCTGATCCGGCCGGTGGACCCGGCGCGGGACCACGTGCGGGGGGACCTGAGCGCGCCGCACCGGCTCACCGTCTACGCCTCATTCGTGTTCCCGGACGCGGGCCGCGCGGTGGAGACCGTCGACGAGCTGCGGGCCGAGCTCGGCGACCGCCTGCTGTTCACGTTCCGGCACCTGCCCACCGACGACCCGACCGCGGTCGAGGCCGCGCAGGCCGCGCAGGAGGCGGCGGCGCAGGCCCGGTTCTGGCCGATGCACGACGCGCTCGCCGCCCGCGCGGGGCGGCTGTCCTCGCGCGAGGTGCGGCGGTGCGCCGCCGAGGCCGGCCTGAACCTGGACCGCCTGGACGACGCCCTGCGGCACGGCACCCACCTCGCGCGGGTCACGGAGGACGTCACCGACGCCGCGACGATGCGCCTGCCCGGGCCGCCCGCGTTCTTCGTGGACGACCGGCGCTACGACGGCCCGGTGGACGTGGACGAGCTGCGGGCGGCGTTGCTCGCCGGCGGCACCACGCCCAGCACCGGCCGCGCCGCCGAGCCGCACCCCGACCCCACCGCCGATCTCACCCGGACCTGAGGAGGACCACCATGTCGCTGGTCGAGCACGCCCGCCTGGAGGACAACCCCTTCCCGCTGCGCGGCCGGACCGCCGTCGTGACCGGCGCCGCCGGCGGCATCGGCCAGGCCGTCGCCCGGTCGCTGCTGCGCGCGGGCGCGCGCGTGGCGTCGATCGACGTCCGCGAGTCCGTGCTGCGGGCGGACCGCACGGCGACCACCGCGCCCGGTGCCGCGTCCCTGGGCATCGTCGCGGACGTCACGGACGTCGAGGCGCTCCACCGGGCGCGCGACACGGTGCACCGCGCGTGGGGACGCGTCGACCTCGTCGTCGCCAACGCGGGCGTGATGTTCGGCGCCCCGTTCGAGCGGGCCTCCGAGGCGCAGTGGGCGGAGATGGTGGACGTGAACCTCGTGGGCTCGGTCACCACCGCCCGCGTGTTCGTCGACGACCTGCTCCGGGCCGCCGACGAGGAGCTGCCGACGGACCTGGTGCTCATCGGCTCGGTGGCCTCGCACCTGCTGCTCCCGGAGTTCAGCGTGTACGCCGCCACGGCCGCGGCGCGCGCCCAGCTGGCCCGCACGCTGCGGGCCGAGCTCTCCGGCCGCGGCGTCCGTGTGCGGCACGTCGAGCCCGGCACGACGCTCACGGCCCTCGGGTCCGAGATCGACGACGAGGCGGCCCAGGAGCGGCTGCGCCGGATGCGCGCCGTGGAGCGGCCGCTCACCCCGGAGGACGTGGCCCACTCCGTGCTGTTCGCCGCCTCGATGCCCGCGCACGTGAACGTCGCGGAGATCGTGGTCATGCCGACGCACCAGGTGTGAGCGGCGGCGTCGCCGCAGGTCACGGCGCGTGACGCGGGCCTCAGACCTTGCCGCCCGCGGGACCCGCGACTACGTTCACCGCATGGCCAAGGGGAACGAGCTGGGCAGCTTCCTGCGGGCACGGCGGGCCGCCACGTCCGTGGCGGACGTCGGCCTGCGGTCCTACGGCGCGCGGCGGGTCCCCGGTCTGCGCCGCGACGAGGTCGCGCAGCTGGCCGGCGTCAGCGTGGACTACTACACCCGGCTCGAGCAGGGCCGGGAGACCCGGCCGTCCGCCCAGGTGGTCGACGCGCTCGCGCACGTGCTGGGCATGGACGCCGCGGACCACCGGCACGCGTACGCGCTGGCCCAGCTGATGTGGGTGCCGCCCCTCCCGGACACCCCGCCGCCCGTGGACCCCGCGCTGGTGCGGCTGATGGAGTCGTGGCCGTCGGCGGCGTGCTTCGTCCTCGACCCGATCCTCGACGTCCTCGCGATCAACCCGCTGGCGCAGCGGCTGTTCACCCCGTTCGCGGCGACGGACAACCTCGTCGAGATGGTGTTCCTCGACCCGGCCGGCCGCACCTTCTACACGGACTGGGACCGCGCCGCCACCAGCTGCGTGGCGAACCTGCGGGCCACCTCGGACATCCACGTCGGCGCGCGCCGCCGCGAGCAGCTCGTCCAGCGCCTGCAGGACGGCAGCCCGGAGTTCGCCCGGCTGTGGACGGCGCACGAGGTCACGCCGAAGACCCACGACTCCAAGGAGCTGCACCACCCGGAGGTCGGCACCCTCACCGTGGACTTCGACGCCCTCGAGGTCTCCGGGATGCCCGGGCACCAGCTGGTCGTCTACCGCGCCGAGCCCGCGACCGTGGACGGGCAGCGGCTCCGCGCGCTCGAGCGCGCCGCGCTCGGGGACGCGCCCGCCGACCCGGTCCCCGCCGCGCTGGAGGGCGCCGGGGAGCAGTGACGCGGCCAGGTTGGTGACCACCGCGTCGCCCTAGCGTCGAGGGGTGCACCTCCACGACCCCGGGCCCGGCGACGTCGCCGCGGTCCTCAGCGACGCGCTCGACGTCGTGCACGCCACCCGCGGGTGGCGGACCCTGCACGCGCCGCTCGGCGTGGTGACCAACCTGGCCCGCGCGGTGTTCACCCACCCCGCGGCGGCGTGGTTCTACCTGGACCCGGCGCAGGTCCAGGTCGCGGTCGTCGCCCAGCTCCGCCGCCCGCCCGGCCGGGGCCCGCTGGCGACCGGGCCGGCGCCCGAGGACCCGACCGGGCTGGGCTCGGAGAGCGAGCGGTTCCGGGCGCTCTGGGCCGGCCCGGTCGTGACCCACCGTCCGCGCGCGCCCTACGAGGTGCGCCACCCCGCGCTGGGCGTGCTGGCGCTCGACCGGGCCACGGCCCGTCGGCCCGACGGCACGTGGTCGGAGCGCCTTGTGCCGCGCGCGGGCGACCGCAAGGCCCGGGACGCGGACCTGCTGGCCCTGCTCGACCTGCTGGACGAGCTGCCGTCCCGCAACTCGTGAGCCTGGCCGTGCTGCGACCTGGTTCCCGCTCCTCCGGCCGGGAAGTCTCGTCACCGGGCCGCGACGCACCTCGGCCCCCGGACGCGGCACCCGCCCGTCCCGACCCCCCGCGGAGAGGAACACGCAGATGACCACCACCGTCCTGAACGACCACGTCCTCGCCGGCCGCACCGCCGTCGTCACCGGCGCCTCGAGCGGCATCGGCGAGGCCACCGCCGAGCGCCTGGCCGCGCTCGGCGCCCGGGTCGCCGTCCTCGCCCGCCGCAAGGACCGCCTCGACGCCCTGGCCGAGCGGATCACCGCCGCCGGCGGCACCGTGCTCGTCCTGCCGACCGACGTGACGTCCCGCGAGGAGGTGACCGCCGCCGCCGAGGCCGTCCACCGCGAGTGGGGCGGCGTCGACCTGGTCTTCGCCAACGCGGGCGTGCAGCTGATCTCCGAGATCGACGCGCTCGAGGTGGCGGACTGGGACGCCCAGATCGACCTGAACATCAAGGGCGTCATGTACACGATCGAGGCGTTCGTCCGCTCGCTGGAGGCCGCCGCGGCCGACGGCCGCCCGGCCGACCTCATCACCACCTCGTCGATCGCCGCCACCCGCGTGCTCGAGAAGTTCTCGGTGTACTCCGGCACCAAGGCGTACGTGAGCCACGTGACGCGGCTGCTGCGCACGGAGCTCGGCCGCAAGGGCGTCCGCGTCGCCACCGTCGAGCCCGGCATGGTGGACACCGAGCTGCCCGACCACGTCACCGACCCGGACGCGAGCCGCCTGATGGCGGACCTGCTGCGGGAGATCGACTGCCTGCAGTCCGCCGACGTCGCGGAGACCGTGGCGTTCGTCGCGGCCGTGCCGCGACACGTGAACCTCACCGAGATCACGATCCTGCCGACCGCCCAGGCGGTCTGAGGTCCCGTCCTCGGCCGCAGCACGACGACGCCCCCACCGGACCCACGGCGGGGGCGTCGTGACGTGCGCGGGTGCAGGGGCCGGGCGCGACCGGCGCAGGGCCTCGCGACGGGCACCTGACACCGTCCCGGGACGCCGCACCCGGATCGGATGGCCGCATCCCTGCGCCGGAGGGCCTCGGTGCGCGAGGGTGGTGCGGTGACGAGAAGCGGGGTCGTGATCCTCCTCGGCACGGGGTTCGGCGTCCTCGCGTCCGGCGGCTGCGTCCTGAGCGCCGGCGCCGACGGTGACGTACGAGAACCACGTCGCCGAGGACGTGCTGATCGCGCTGGAGGGGGCAGGGGGTCGCACGTTCGAGCGGGAGGTGGCAGGCCGGTCCACGGGCGGCACGCCGACGGCTCCCTCACGTACTCCGAGGACGGTCGCGACGACCCGTCGCCGTGAGGCCTGCGGCGGTCCGGCTGCTCGGCAGACGTACGACTGAGACAACCTTCCTGCGGTGACGGGTCGTGCGAGACGGCCGAATCGTTGCTGCTTGAGACGTCCGTCTCAGCAGTGGTCAGTCGTCACACCAGTCACAGCCGCGACCCCTCGGCACCGAACGCGGCGAACCGGGCGAGCCTCCGATCGCGCGGATCAAGACACCACGCGTATCGCCGATACGCGCCAACGCGGCGCGGAACCGGCCCTGCACGCGGTGCTCACGGTGCACGCGCCCTACGATCTGCACGTGACCGAGGCCCTGTCCCCTGACGCCTGGCTCCGACCACCCGACAACCCGGTGCTCGGCCGCCCCCACGCTCCGGACTCCGGCATCTGGCACTACACGTCGCCCGAGGGCCTCAGCGGGATCCTCAACTCAGGCGCCTTGTGGGCGACGTCCAGCCGTTCGCTGAACGACACCTCCGAGGTCACCTACGGGATCGATGCGGTCCAGCGGACGTGGGCCGAGTCGCTGCCGGATCTGGTTCCCGAGGCACCCCGTGACTTGTTTGAGCAGTGGCTGACTCCGGCTGCTGAGCGCACCCGGAATAGGCACGCGTACTTCGTATCCGCGAGCGCGCGGCCGGACAGCCTCCCGCACTGGAACTACTACGGACAGCAGGGCGTCGCGATCCGGTTCGACCCGGCGGTCGAGTTCCGCCTGCGGTGCGTGGACGACTGCGAGCTCTACACACCGGATTTCATCCCCGCGACGCTGTGGCGACCGGTGACGTACGCGCCGATCGAGCAGGTCTGGCGCGACCGGCACGACCCGGTCATCACGTTCATCGAGGGTGCGCTGGACGCGTTCGCCGCTCTGCGCGCGGGGAAGGTCCACGACGAGACGCTGTTTTTCAACGCACTCGAGCACCAGTTCCTCAGCCTGGTCTGCCTGCACAAGTCGGTGGCGTTCGAGCACGAGGAGGAGTACCGCCTGCTCGTCCTGGAGCCCTCCGAACCGTCCTTCGCCCAGTTCCGGGATGCGACGTTCGGACCCACTCCGTACGTGGTGATCGAGCCGGCGTCCGACCCCGATCACCGCGACCGGTACTGCAGCCGCCGCGGAGCCAAACTGCCGATCCAGCACGTTCGGGTCGGTCCCGGCGTCGACGCCACCGCCACCGAGCAGCAGGTGCGCGATCTGCTGACCGCTACCGGGTATGCAGAAGTGGGGACCAGCATCTCCGCGATCCCGTTCAGGTAGAGCCCGGCACGTTCGATCAGCGGCGTCCCGCGCCGCTCACTTGACGTCCGCAGCACTAGGGCCCGGCGCCGTCCCGATGGTTCGCGTCGACCGACAACCTTGAGCGCTCCGAGACCTCCGGTGACCACCTGACTGCGGTGCCGACGTGAGTTAGAACGACACGAGTAACGGTTCACGATCGGCCCTTACGAGCTATCGATCAGAGGGAGTGACGTGGTCCGACCGGAGTTCGGGAGCTGGAAGCTCCAGCAGGCGGTCCGCAACCCCTGGGGTCGGGTGCCTCTCACTGACGGTGGCAGAGCGCTGAGCGGGCTAGCCAAGGAGTACATGGAGCGCCTCGTAGGCAAGCAGGATGCGCCGGACACCTCCACGCGGCGGCATCACTACGTGCCGAGGTCTTACTTGCGGCAGTGGTCGTCGGACGGCAAGCGGATCTGGTCCTGGGACACCGTTACGGGCAGGGTGCGCAAGCTGGGCATCGCGGATCTCTGCGTCGAGGAGAACTTCTACCGGGTTGTCGGTCCGGGTGGCGTCGAGCACAACCGGGTCGAGCTGCTGTTCGGCGTCGTCGACCAGGAGTTGCGTCGAGTTCAGATGCTGCTCGCCGGCCTGGACGATCCCAACAGGCTCGAGTACGACGACCTGCTCGGGCTCGGTGTGTCGATGTCGATGCAGCGGAATCGCACCGCGCAGCAGCGACGCCTCCACCAACAGTTCAACAGGTGGGACGTCGCGCAGGAGTTCGAGGGCTTCACCTCGTTCGAGGACCCGGCTAACCCGTACCGGCTCGCCGGGATCCAGACCGAGCTGTTGTTCACAGGCATGTGGGCTGCGGCAGACGTCCTGACGACGCGGCAGATCGAGGTGTGGCATGACGACCAGGGCCGCTTCCGCACGTGCGATGCGCCGGTACTCGTCCCGTTCGACCGCAGCCGACGGCACGACCTGGACTCGGCGCCGTACATCTGGTGGCCCGTGAGTCCGCACAGGGTCGTGGCGCTCAGCCGGGACCATACGGGCGAGCGCGCCGTCATCCGGCCGGCGAGCGCCAAGATGATCGGGATCGTCAACCGTGCAGTCGAGCAGGGCCGGGAGCGGATGGTCTTCAGCTCGGACGAGCAGGCGCGGCGCCTGCCGGAAGGCAAGACGCTCTCGCGACGCACTCAGGCGCGGTTCCGTTGCTCGGACCACACACCCGATGGTGAACCCGTCGCACCGCCGGGCTGCTGCGTCGAGCGGAGTGAGGCGTACGGGACGCGACCGGACGTGGCGCTGTGCGACCAAGGTCTGCACAAGCCGGTGCCCGACATGTCGTCGACTAGTTGACGCCGGTCCCTCTCGCAGTTCAGCTTGAGCTGGCGCGTCCCGCCGTCAGTCGAGTCGAGAACGGGCGTCGTTCCAGGATGCGAGGCTCAGCACCCGCGCCGTTCCAACGAACCGGCTCTTGTTCCAGCGGATCGCAGATGCCGGCAGGCGCGGCTCAGGCCCCCTCGGCCCGCCCCGCCCGCCAGTACCCCATGAACGCCACGGCCTTGCGGTCCACCCCGCACGTCCCGACGAGGTGCCGCCGCAGCGTCTTGATCGCCCCGGCCTCCCCCGCGAGCCACGCGTAGAGCGCGGCGGACTGGCGCAGGGGCTCGCCGGTCGCGTGGTCGACGGGGACCTCCCACAGGATGCCGTCGTCGATGTCGACGTCCTCGAGCTCCATGCCCTCGGGCAGCGGCGCGTCGCGCGGCATGAGCCGCTTGCACGCGGCCTGCACCGCGGGGACGAGGAGCGAGCCGTGCGCGGCGCCGTCGCGCGGCAGCCAGCGCACGGTCACGCCGGCCGGGGCGTCGACGGGGATCGCGTCGCCGGTGACCGGGACCTCGATCAGCGCCTCGCCGCGGGCGTCGCGGGGCAGCCGCTCGAGGATGCCGGCGATGGCGGGCGCCGCGGTCTCGTCGCCCGCGAGGAGCAGGCGGTCGGCGTGCGCCGGCGGGACGAAGTCGACGCCGCCCGACGGGCCCGCGTGCTCGCGGTTCGGGCCGAGGACGACCAGCGGGTCGCCGACCTGCGCGCAGCCGGCCCACGCTGACGCCGGGCCGGCGTCGCCGTGCAGGACCATGTCGACGTCGAGCTCGCGGACGTCGTTGCGGGCCGTCCGCGCCGTGTAGGTGCGGATCGGGTGCCGGAGCTCGTCCGGCAGGTCGCGCCACTGCAGGTACCAGGACTCGCCGGTCGGGACGGTGTCGTAGCCGCAGGGCAGCGGCAGCAGCAGCTTGATGCGCTGGTCGAAGCCGTTGTCGGCGAACTGGTCCAGGTCCTCACCGGTGAAGGTGAACCGGCGGAAGGAGGGGCTGAGGTCCACGATCCGCGACACCCGGACGTCGAAGAACCGGAACGGCGTGGTGACGGCCGGCGCGGCGGTGGACGCTGTCATGCCGCCACCGTAACCCGAAGGGAAGGCTTACCTCACCCCCTGTGTGACACATCCCACAGGGTGGACGCGTCAGGCCGCCGACGTGCCGAACGCGAGGCCCAGCAGGTACGTCGCCGCGGCCGCCCCGAAGCCGATCGCCAGCTGGCGCAGCGCGCGCTTGGCGGGCGACGACCCCGACAGCACGCCGACGGTCGCACCGGTCCCGAGCAGCGCGACGCCGACCAGGCCGGAGGCCAGCGCCACGGCGCTCCAGCCCTCCATGCCGAGCAGGTACGGCAGCACGGGCACGACCGCCCCGGCCGCGAAGAAGCAGAAGCTCGCGAGCGCGGCGCCGACGGCGCTGCCGACGGTCTCGTGCTCGTCCACCTGCTCGCCGGCGACCTCGCCCTCGTGCGGGGGCAGCGCCGCCGACGCCCCGCCGACGGCGGACAGGTCGGCGAGCACCGTGGCCGCGCGCGCCTGCGCCTCGTCGGCGCCCATCCCCCGGGCGCGGTAGACGAGGGCGAGCTCGTTCGCGTCGATGTCGAGGTGCGGCAGCGCGTCCCGAGCCTGCGCGCTGGGCCGCGACGCCTCGAGGAGCTCGCGCTGGGAGCGCACGGACACGTACTCGCCCGCGCCCATCGACAGCGCGCCGGCGAGCAGGCCCGCCAGACCGGTCAGCAGGACCGTCGACGTGGCGACACCGCTCGCGCCGATGCCGAGCACCAGCGCCAGGTTGCTGACCAGCCCGTCGTTGGCGCCGAACACCGCGGCGCGGAACGTGCCGGACATCCGGCTGCGCCCGCGCATCGCCAGGCTGCGGACGACCTCCTCGTGGATCCGCTCGTCGGCGGCCATCGTGGGCGTCGCGTCGACGTCGTCACCGTAGGCGGACCGCGCCTCGGCGCGCTGGGCGAGCGCCAGGACGAACACGCCGCCGAACCGCCGGGCGAGCGCGCCGAGCACGCGGGAGCGCACGTCGCCGGGCAGCGGCCGCCCCACCCGGTCGCCGAGCAGGTCGAGCCAGTGCTGCTCGTGGCGCTTCTCGGCGTCGGCGAGCGCGAGCAGGATGGCGCGCTCCTCGCCCGTGCGCCGGGACGCGAGGTCGCGGTAGGCGGCGGCCTCGGCTCGCTCGTCGGCGAGGTAGCGCCGCCAGCGGCGGATCTGGCGGGCGGTGGGCGCGACGGCGGGGGCCCCGGGGGCCCGGTCGGTGGGTGGCACGGTGCTCCATGGTGGGCGCCCCACGGGCCCGAGTCACGCGATCCGCGCCGATTCGGGCGCCCGAATCGGGGCGTCCGCAGGGCCGTCGCGCGGCCGTGCGGGCGCCCCGTCCGCCGCTCAGTCCTCCCAGGGCGGGGTGTCGTCGAGCTTCGCGTAGTACTTCGCCAGGTGGCTCTTGACCCGGTCGACGTCCTTCGCGGGCAGGTCGACGCCGCCGCGGGAGCCCTGCATCACGGCCGCGGCGGCGAACACGCCGCGCGGCACGGCGACGAGCTCCCCCCCGACCACGTCGGCGATCAGGAGCTTGTAGGCGGTGAAGTTCTGCTTCGCGTCGGCGTCGTACCAGACGTGCGCATCGCGGTACTTCTCGTTCGGCTCGTCCTGCGCGCCGGCCCACGCGCGGACGCGCTTCTCGGCGGCGGCACCGTCCCACTCGCGGTCGCGGTCGGCCAGCGGCAGGTCCTGGAACGCGGTGACGGCCATCGGCCGCACCCCCTTCTCAACGGCTCGGGTGAGAAACCTGACGGTTGCGCAAGCGGATGGTTCAGGACGACGGCGCCGCGTCCCGCAGCTTCGCCAGCAGGGGCTCGGCGACCTCGTCGAGGAACCGCTGCTGGGCCTGGTCGCCGACCTGGACCAGGGCGATGTCCGTGAACCCGGCCTCCCAGTACGGCTGGATCTTCGCGACGATCGCGTCCAGGTCCGGCCCGCACGGGATGGTCTCGGCGACGTCGTCCGGCCGGACGAACTGGCTCGCGCCGGCGAACGCCTCGGTCGTCGGGAGGTCGGCGTTCACGCTCCAGCCGCCGGCGAACCAGCGGAACTGCTCGTGCGCGCGCTCCTTCGCCGTGGCCGCATCAGGGTCCCACGAGATCGGGATCTGGCCGATCTTGCGGGACGGCGGCGGGGTCTCGCCGCCGATCGCGTGCGCGGCCTGCGCGCGGGCCTCGTCCCAGGAGGACAGCAGGTCCGCCTCCGGGTCGGTGGCGACCAGGTGGTCGGCCAGCGGCGCGAACCGGGACACCGACTGCGCGCCGGACACCGCGACGCCGATCTCCACCGGGGCGTCCGGCAGGTCCCAGAGCTGCGCGGAGTCGGTGCGGAAGTGCACGCCGTCGAAGGTCAGGCGGTCGCCGTCGAGCAGCGAGCGGATGATCTCGATGGCCTCCTCGAGCATGTCGTGCCGCTCGCCGACCGCGGGCCAGCGCTCGCCGACCACGTGCTCGTTCAGGTTCTCGCCCGCGCCGAGGCCCAGGGTGAACCGGCCGTCGGAGAGGACGCCGAGGGTGGCGGCCTTCTGCGCGACGACGGCCGGGTGGTACCGGACGGTCGGGCAGGTCACGTAGGTCATCAGGTCGACGCGGGACGTCACCTGCGAGACCGCGCCGAGCAGCGACCACGCGTACGGCGCGTGCCCCTGCTCGTCGACCCACGGGAAGTAGTGGTCGGAGGAGACGACGAAGTCGAAGCCGGTCCGCTCGGCATCGGCGGCGTACCCCACGAGCTGCTTGGGGCCCGACTGCTCGGTCATGAGGGTGTACCCGAATCGCGTCATGCGACCGAGCCTCACACCGACCGGCCGCCCCGGCATCCGGAGCGGCCGGTCGTGGGCGCCGACGGGTCAGGCCGCGGCGAGCGCCGCGCGCAGGGCGTCGACCAGCGGGGTGGTCGGGCGGCCGATCAGGCGGGACAGGTCGCCCGGGGCCTCCGCCAGCAGGCCGTCGCGGGTGTTCCCCTCCAGGGCGACCACGAAGCCGACGGTGCCCTCGTCCAGGCCCGCCGCGGCGAGGTCGGCGGCGCGCTGCTCGGGCGACACCGCGCGGTAGGCGACCGGGCGGCCCAGCACCTCGGACGCGGCCGCGGCGAGCTCGTCGAAGCTCCACGCCTCGTCGCCGGACAGCTCGTACACGGCGTCGTCGTGGCCCTCGGTGCGCAGCACGACCGCGGCCGCCGCGGCGAAGTCGTCGCGCGGCGCGGAGGCCACCCGGCCGTCGCCGAACGAGCCGACGATCTCGCCGGTCTCGCCCGCCCGCTGCACGTCGCCCACGTAGTTCTCGGTGTACCAGCCGTTCCGCAGGATCGTGAAGGTCAGGCCGGACGCCCGGAGGATCTCCTCGGTGGCCTTGTGCTCGGGCGCGAGCACCAGCGGCGAGGTGTCGGCCTTCGGCGCGGAGGTGTAGACCAGGCGACGCACGCCGGCGGCCTTCGCGGCGTCGATGACGGCGCGGTGCTGCTCGACGCGCCGGCCGACCTCGCTGCCCGACACCAGCAGCACGGTCTCGGCGCCCTCGAGCGCGGCGGCGATGGTCTCCGGCCGGCCGTAGTCCAGGGTCGCGACGCGCACGCCGCGCTCGGCGAGGTCCGCGAGGGTCTCGGTGCGGCGGCCCGCGGCGACGATCCGGTCGGCCGGGACGCCGTCGGCGAGCAGGTGGGTGACGACGAGGCGGCCGAGGTGGCCGGTGGCGCCGGTGACGACGATCGACATGGTGGAGCTCCTCCGAGGTGGGCGTGGCCGGCCGCCTGACGCGTCCGGCACCTGCCCCAACGGGCGGCCGGCTCCCACCCTTCCCGGTCGCCGGTACCCACTTTCGCGTAAGGTACTGGCATGGCGGTAAGCATCGAGGACACGGCCCCGACGGTCTCCGGATCCGTGCTGGGCGACCTGCTCATGGACGGCGTCCTCGCCTCGGCGTGCCCGAGCCGGGTGGTGCTCGACCACGTGACCAGCAAGTGGGGCGTGCTGGTCCTGGTCGCGCTGTCCGAGCGCACGCTCCGCTGGGGCGAGCTGCGCCGGCTGGTCGAGGGCATCAGCGAGAAGATGCTCGCCTCCACGCTCCGCACCCTCGAGGCCGACGGCCTGGTGCTCCGCGAGGCCACCCCGTCGATCCCGCCGCGCGTCGACTACTCGCTCACCCCGCTCGGCCGGGAGCTCGCCGACCACCTGCTGCCGCTGATGGGCTGGATCGTGCGGCACGCCGACGCGATGGTCGCCCGCCCCTGACGCCCGCCCCCGGCACGCCCCGCCCGGGGGGTGTCACAGCGCGGGCGCCTACGATGGCCCACCGCAACCCCCGCACCCGACCGAAGGACGAGCACGTGCGCCGTACGGCCGCCACCCTCCTCGCCGCGTCCCTGCTGCTGCTCGCCGCGTGCAGCGACGGGGGCTCCGACGACTCCGCCTCCCCCAGCGCCTCCGCGTCCGCCACGGCCGCGGCGACCGCCTCCGCCGAGGACGTCGCCGCCCTCGAGGCCGTGACCCTCACCGGCGACGCCGGCCAGGAGCCCGCGTTCGACTTCGAGCAGCCGTTCTCGGTCTCGGCCCCGGTCGCGCGGGTCGTCACCCCCGGCGCCGGCGACACCGTGGCCGAGGGCGACCTGGTCACCGTCAACATCGCCGCGGTCAGCGGCGAGGACGGCAGCACCCTCGGCGGCACGTACGGCGCCGAGCCGCAGCAGTACCTCGCGACCAGCGACAACCTGCCGCCGGTGCTGCTCGACGAGCTCGTCGGCCAGCAGACCGGCGCGCGCCTGCTGTTCGCGAACCCCGCGAACGGCATGACGTCGCTGCTCGCCGTCGAGGTGGTCAGCACCGAGGCGGTCCCGACCCGCGCCGAGGGCACCGCGGTGACCCCGCTGCCCGAGGGCCTGCCGACCGTCACCCTGGACGAGGACGGCGCGCCGTCCATCGAGCCGCTCGACACCGACCCGCCGACCGAGCTCGTCGTGCAGCCGCTGATCCAGGGCGCCGGCGCGGCCGTCGAGGCGGGCCAGACGCTCACCGTCCAGTACAGCGGCTGGCTGTGGGACGGCACGTCGTTCGACTCGTCCTGGGAGCGCGGCTCGGCCACGACCTTCCCGCTGACGAACGTCATCCAGGGCTGGCAGCAGGGCCTGGTCGGCCAGACGGTCGGCAGCCAGGTGCTGCTGATCATCCCGCCGGAGCTGGGCTACGGCGACCAGGAGTCGGGCAGCATCCCGCCGAACTCGACGCTGGTCTTCGTGGTGGACATCCTCTCCGCGTCCTGACCGCACCCGGCGGGGACACGCGCAGCACAGGGACCTCGGCCGCACCAGCGACCGAGGTCCCTGTCGTTCCCGCGACCCGCGTGGTTAGCCTGGCCGTCCCGGCACCGATCCAGAAGGACGTGCGATGGACGCGGCAACGACGCCGACGGTCCGGAACGTGGCGCTCGTCGGCCACGCCGGATCCGGCAAGACGACACTCGCCGAGGCCCTGCTGCTGCGCGCCGGGGCCGTCCCCCGCGCCGGCCGGGTCGAGGACGGCTCGACGGTGTGCGACCACGAGCCGGAGGAGGTGGCCCGCGGCTCCTCCGTGGCGCTCGGCGTGGCCGACCTCGACTGGACGTGCAGCCAGGACCGCCCGCACCGCATGACCCTCCTGGACACCCCGGGGGCGCCCGACTTCGCGGGCGCGGTGGACGCGGCCCTCGCGGTCGCGGACCTCGCGGTGGTGGTGGTGAGCGCCGTCGACGGGGTCCAGTCCGGGACGGAGGCGGCGTGGCGCCGGTGCGACGAGGCGGGGATCCCCCGCCTCGTCGTCGTCTCCCAGGAGGACCGCGCCCGCGCCGACTTCCACCGCGTGCTCGACCAGGTCCGCGACCTGGCGGTCCGCACCGGGCACGACGCCGCCGCGGTGCTCCCGCTGGAGCTGCCGCTCGGCGAGGAGCAGGCGCTGCACGGGGTCGCCGACGTGCTGTCCGACCGGGGGTTCGACTACGGCGCCGACGGCCGGCACCGCGACTGCGACCTGCCCGCCGACGTCGCCGACGAGGAGCACCGGCTGCACGGCGAGGTGACGGAGGAGATCGTCGCGCACGACGACGACCAGCTGGAGCGGTACCTGTCCGGCGACGAGCCCGGTCCGGTCGACCTCGAGCGCACGCTGGCCCGCGAGGTCGCGTCCGGCGGGGCCGTGCCCGTGCTGGTGGCGTCCGCGGCGACGGGGGTCGGGATCGACCGGCTCGCGGACCTGGTGTGCGAGATCGGCCCCGCGCCGACCGACCGGCCCGCGCGGCTGCGGGTCGGGGGCGGCGGCCCCGACGACGGCGCGGAGACCGAGCTGCCCGCCGACCCGGCCGGCGAGACGGTGCTGCAGGTGTTCCGCACTGTGGCCGACCCGTTCGTCGGCCAGGTGTCGGTGTTCAAGGTGCTGTCCGGCACGGTCCGCTCGGGCGACCGGCTGGTGACCACCGGAGGCGCCGAGGAGCGGCTGCACGGCCTGTTCCGGCTCCGGGGCCGGGAGCACCTGCCGGTCGACGCGGTCGCCGCCGGCGGGATCGCCGCCGTCGCCAAGCTCGGCTCCGCGCCCACCGGCACGCTGCTCGCGGCGCGGGCGCAGCCGGTCCGGCCCGCGACGCTGCCCGCCCGGCCGCCCGTGCTCGGCCTCGCGCTGGTCCCGGTCAGCCAGGCCGACGACGACAAGCTGTCCGGCGCGCTCACCCGGCTCGCCGCCGAGGACCCGACCCTGGTCGTGGAGCGCACCGCGCACCAGGCCGTCCTCCGGGGCCTCGGCGACGCGCACCTCGCGGTGGCCGTCGAGCGGCTGGCCCGGGTGTTCGGCGTGCACGTCACGACCGAGCCGGTGCGGATCGCGTACCGCGAGACGATCGCCCGTCCCGCCGAGGCGGAGGGCCGGCTCAAGAAGCAGTCCGGCGGGCACGGGCAGTTCGCCGTCGTGCAGCTGCGGCTCAGCCCGCTGCCCCCGGGGTCCGGCTTCGCGTTCGTCGACTCGGTGGTCGGCGGCGCGGTGCCGCGGTCCTACCTGCCCGCTGTCGAGCGCGGCGCCGCAGAGGCGCTGGCCGCCGGCGGGCCGCTCGGCCACCCGGTCGTCGACGTCCAGGTCGAGGTGCACGACGGCAAGGCGCACGCCGTCGACTCCTCGGACATGGCCTTCCGCACGGCCACCGCCGCCGGCGTCCGCGCCGCGCTCGCCTCCGCCGGCACCGTGCTGCTGGAGCCGACGCTGCGGGTCACGGTCCTCGTGCCGCCGGAGGCGCAGGGCGACGTGCTCGGCGACCTGTCCGGGCGGCGCGGGCGGATCAGCGCGAGCAGCACCACCGACGACGGCCGGGTGCGGATCGAGGCCGTCGTGCCCGAGGCCGAGGTCGTCCGGTACGCGCTCGACCTGCGGGCGCTCACCGGCGGGCGGGGCGAGGTGGTGCTGGAGCCCGGCGACTACGAGGTCCGGCCGGGGCACCTGGCGCCGGTGTGACGCGAGGCGCCGGTCAGCCCGCCGCCGCGGCCGCCTCCGGCACCGGGACCCCCGATCCCAACCGCCCCGCGTAGACGTCGATCTTCATCTCGATCGCCGCGAGGTGCTCGGTCACCTCGGCCAGCTGCGCGCGCACGGCGTCCCGGTGCGCCTCGAGGAGCGCCATGCGCTGCGGCTCGGTGCCCTCGCCCTGCCGGACCAGCTCCGCGTACTCCCGGATCTCCCGGATCGGCATGCCGGTGGCCCGGAGCCGGGTGAGCAGGTGGATCCAGCCGAGGTCGCGCTCGGTGTACCGCCGGTGCCCCGACGACGCGCGCTCGACCGCGTCCAGCAGCAGCCCGTCGCGCTCGTAGTACCGGAGCGTGTGCGGGGTCAACCCGGTCGCCGCGGCGGCCTCGGCGATGGTGAGGGTGCGGCTCTCCTCGGTCACGCCCCTCAGCATGCGCCGCTCACCGCCCGATGGTCGACATGTCGGGGTACCGGTCGCCGACGACGGCCTGCGGCGGCACGGCGTCCGCGAGCGCCGCGAGGTCCTCGGCGGTGAGCCGCACGTCGGCGGCCGCCACGTTCTGCTCCAGGTAGCGGACCCGGCGGGTGCCGGGGATCGGCACGACGTCCTCGCCCTGGGCCAGCACCCAGGCGAGCGCGAGCTGCGCCGCCGTGACGCCCCGCTCGGCCGCGAGCGCCTGCACCCGCTCGACGAGCGCGCGGTTGGCGTCGAACGCCTCCCCGGCGAACCGGGGGTTGGCGCGCCGGAAGTCGTCGGGCGCGAGGTCGTCCCGCGCCGCGATGGCGCCGGTGAGCATGCCGCGGCCCAGCGGCGAGTACGGCACCAGGCCGATGCCGAGCTCGCGCAGCGTCGGCAGCACCTCCGCCTCGACGTCCCGGGTCCAGAGCGAGTACTCGGTCTGCACGGCGGTGATCGGGTGCACGGCGTGCGCGCGGCGGATCGTCGCGGGTCCCGCCTCGGACAGCCCGAGGTGCCGCACCTTGCCCGCCTGCACGGCCTCGGCGAGCGCGCCCACGGTGTCCTCGACGGGGACCTCCGGGTCCATCCGGTGCATGTAGTACAGGTCCACGTGGTCGACGCCGAGCCGCTGCAGGCTCGCGTCCAGCGCCGCGCGGACGTACTCGGGGCGGCCGTCCACGCCGCGGCTGGTCACCGTCGGGTCGGGGTCGCGGACGATGCCGAACTTGGTGGCGAGCACGACCTCGTCCCGGCGGCCGGCGATCGCGCGGCCGACGAGGCGCTCGTTGGTGTGCGGTCCGTACACGTCCGCGGTGTCGAGCAGCGTGACGCCGAGGTCGAGCGCGCGGTGGATCGTGGCGACCGACTCGCGCTCCTGGTCGGAGCCGGGCGCGGAGGTCGCGCCGTAGAACTCGGACATGCCCATGCAGCCGAGCCCGAGGGCGGAGACGGTGAGGGCGGTGCCGTGCGCGGCGCTGCCCAGGGTGCGGGTGGTGAGGCTCATGTCCCCGACGCTCCTCCTTGGAGCGCGCTCGAAGTCAAGGCGTCGCCCTGCGGGCCGCGGCCCGCGGTCGTAGCGTCGAGGGACCATTCACCCCCGAGGAGGACCGCGTGAAGCTCCGCCACCTGCCGCTGCGCCTGGGCGCCGGCGCGTACATCCTGAACTCCGGCCTCGACAAGCTCGGTGCCGACGAGGAGACCGCGAAGGGCCTGCACGGCACCGCGGCCGGCGCGTACCCGTTCCTGTCCGGCGTGGACCCGAAGACGTTCACGACCGGGCTCGCCGCCGCCGAGGTCGGCCTCGGCACCGCGCTGCTCGTGCCGGTGCTGCCGCGCGTCGTCGTCGCCACCGGGTTCACCGCGTTCTCCGCCGCGCTCGTCGGCATGTACCTGCGCACGCCGGGCCTGCACCGCGGCGAGGGCGACCCGCGGCCCAACCCGGACGGCGTCGGGATCGCGAAGGACGTCGTCATCCTGGGCGCCGCGGCGTCGTACCTGATCGACACCCTGACGTCGTCGGCCAAGAAGGCGGGGGCGAAGGCGGCCAGGAAGGCGACGAAGGCCGTCCACCGCTGAGGCCCGGCGGCCCCACCTACGCTCTCCGGCCCCGCCCGCCACGATCGTCGCGGGTCGGGCCGGAATGCGTAGGCGGCGTGCTGACGCCCGGCGGTCCCGGACGGCGGGGCGGCCCGGCCCTAGGCTCGGTGCCGCCCGCGTCGTCCGCGTCCGAAGGAGCGTCATGCGCCAGCCCACCCGGTGGGAGCAGATCGGCCGGCAGAACCCCGACCGGTCCGCCTGGTACGTCGAGCGGTTCCGCACGATGGCCGCCGAGGGCGCCGACCTCGCCGGCGAGGCGCGGATGATCGACGCGATGGTGCCCCGCGGGTCCCGCGTGCTGGACGCCGGCTGCGGCCCGGGCCGGGTCGGCGGGGAGCTCGCGCTCCGGGGCCACACCGTCGTCGGGGTCGACGTCGACCCGCTGCTCGTCGAGGCCGCGCGCGCCGACCACCCCGAGGGCGACTGGCACGTCGGCGACCTCGCCGAGCTGGACCTCCCCGCCGTGGGCGTCGCCGAGCCGTTCGACGTGGCGGTCATGGCGGGCAACGTGCTGACGTTCGTCGCGCCGGGGACGGAGGCCGAGGTGCTGCGGCGGATCCGCGCGCACCTCACGCCCGGCGGGCGGCTGGTCGTCGGGTTCGGCGCGGGGCGCGGGTACGCGTTCGAGGCGCTCGACGCCGACGCCGCGGCCGCGGGGTTCGTCGTGCAGCACCGGTTCGCGACCTGGGACCTGCGACCGTTCGGGCCGGACGCGGACTTCCTGGTGGCGGTGCTGGGCTGAGCCGCGGCCGCCGATCCCGGGGTGGTCGGCGCGCGGGCGGCGTGCCACCCTCGTCCGCATGGCCCGGTTCTTCGACGTCCACCCCCACGACCCGCAGGCCCGGTCGATCGGCCAGGTCGTGCAGCTGCTGCGCGACGACGCCCTGATCGCCTACCCCACCGACTCCGGGTACGCGCTCGGCTGCCGGATGGAGAGCCACACCGGCGCCGAGCGGATCCGCGCGATCCGGCACCTGACGGACAAGCACCACTTCACGCTCATGTGCACGGACTTCGCCCAGCTCGGGCAGCTCGTGCGGCTCGACAACGCGCCGTTCCGGGCGATCAAGGCCGCGACGCCGGGGCCGTACACGTTCATCCTCCCGGCGACCAAGGAGGTCCCCCGGCGGCTCGCGCACCCCAAGAAGAAGACCGTCGGCGTCCGGATCCCCGACTCCCGGGTGGTGCAGGCGATCCTGCACGAGCTCGGCGAGCCGCTGCTGTCCTCGACGCTGATCCTCCCGGGCGACACCGAGCCGCAGACCGACGGCTGGACGGTCAAGGAGGAGCTGGACCACGTGGTCGACGCCGTGATCGAGGCCGGCGAGGTGTCCGCGGAGCCGACGACGGTCGTCGACTGGTCGGAGGGCTACCCCGAGGTGGTCCGCGCGGGCGCGGGCGACCCGGACCGATTCGCCTGACGCGCGTGGTCCCGCCCGACCTGCCCGACGACCCCGGGTTCCCCGCCGCCACCGCCCCCGGCGCGCGCGACCTCGTCGAGCTCGACGGCGCCGTGGTCGAGTGCCGCGCGTGCCCGCGGCTCGTCGCGTGGCGGGAGCACGTCGCGACCGTGAAGCGCGCCGCCTACCGGGACCAGGAGTACTGGGCCCGGCCCGCCCCCGGGTTCGGCGACCCGCAGGCCCCCGTGCTGGTCGTGGGCCTCGCGCCCGCGGCCCACGGCGCCAACCGGACGGGCCGGATGTTCACCGGCGACCGGTCGGGCGACTTCCTGTTCGCCGCCATGCACCGCGTCGGGATGGCGTCGCAGCCGACGTCCGTGCACGCCGGCGACGGGCTGACCCTCACGGGGGTGCGGATCACGGCCCCGGTGCACTGCGCTCCGCCCGACAACAAGCCGCTGCCCGAGGAGCGGCACCGCTGCGGGCCGTGGCTGGCGCGGGAGCTGGAGATCGTGCGCCCGCGGGTCGCCCTGGTGCTGGGGGCCTTCGGCTGGGACGCGCTGCTCCGCACGCTCGCCGAGCAGGGGTGGGCGGTGCCGCGCCCGCGCCCGCGGTTCGGCCACGGCGCCGAGCAGGTGCTCGACCACCCCGGCACCGGCGAGCGCCTGACCCTGCTGGGCTGCTTCCACGTCAGCCAGCAGAACACCTTCACCGGCCGCCTGACCCCGGACATGCTCGACGCGGTCCTGCTCCGCGCCCGCGCCCTGGCCGCCTGACGCCGAGGTCGAGGGTTTCGGCGCGTGAGCCGGTCGGAAACCCTCGACCTCGGCGGAAACGCTCGACCTCGGCGGACCGGGCTCAGGCCAGCGAGCGGCCGCCCGTCACGCCGATGCGCTCGCCGGTGATGTAGCTGCTCTCCTGGCTCGCGAAGAACACGTACGCCGGGGCGAGCTCCGCCGGCTGGCCCGCGCGGCCCAGCGGGGTGTCCGCGCCGAACTCCTTGACCTTCTCCGCCGGCATCGTCGCGGGGATCAGCGGGGTCCAGATCGGCCCGGGCGCGACGGCGTTGACCCGGATGCCCTGCTCGGCGACCTGCTGCGCCAGCGCCTTGGTGAAGTTGAGGATGCCGGCCTTCGTGGTGGCGTAGTCGATGAGCTGCGGGCTGGGCTCGTAGGCCTGCACCGACGTGGTGTTGATGATGCTCGACCCCGGCTGCAGGTGCGGGAGCGCGGCCTTGGTGATCCAGAACATCGCGTACAGGTTGGTCTTGAAGGTGCGGTCCAGCTGCTCGGTCGTGAGGTCCAGCAGCCCGTTCTCCTGGGACATCTGGAAGGCCGCGTTGTTGACCAGCACGTCCAGCCCGCCGAGCTCGGACACGGTGCGCTGCACGAGCTCGGAGCAGAACGCCTCGTCGCGGATGTCGCCGGGCAGGGTCAGCGCGCGGCGGCCGGCGTCCTCGACCAGCCGGACCGTCTCCTGCGCGTCCTCCTCCTCGTCCGGGAGGTAGGAGATCGCGACGTCCGCGCCCTCGCGGGCGAACCCCAGGGCGACGGCGCGGCCGATGCCGGAGTCGCCGCCGGTGATCAGGGCGCGCTTGCCCTCCAGCCGGCCGGAGCCGACGTACGACTCCTCGCCGTGGTCGGGCTGCTGCTGCATGTCGTCCGTGAGGCCGGGGTGCGGGATGTTCTGCGCCGGCTGCTCGGGCTCCGGGTGCTGGGTCTGCGGGTCCTGGGGCGTCGTCTGGTCGCTCATGCTCACCCATCGTCCGCACCCCGCGGCGGACCGCCACCGGAGCGGGTGAACCTCGGCGTGTCGGCTCCCGGCGCGTCGTCCCGAGTTGCCGCCGCGGGCCTGGTCACCCCACAGTGGCCGTCGGCCACCCGCGCTCCGACCCGCACGTCCACGTCGCGCGCACAACCGCAGCACAGGCTCCCCGCAGCGGGAGTCCTAGGGTGGCGGTCCGGACCTGAGGAGGAACGTGAGCCAAGGCGACGAGCAGTACGTCGAGATCTGGGGCGACCGCGTGTCGATGCGCGACCTGCTGCTGGCGCTCGCGGTCACCGCCGCCGCGACGGTCGGCGCCGTCGTCGTCGGGCGCGCCCTCGGCTCGTCCGAGTTCTTCTGGGGCCTCGGCGGCTCCGTCGTCGGGTTCGTCGCCGCGGTCGCGCTGATCCGGCCCAAGCGGGACGTGCGGATCGTGGCCGACGAGGACGTGGACGCGGGGCCGCCACCGGCCTGACGCCGCCCGCACCCCGCCGCGCGCCGCACCCCCCGCGCGCCAGCCGCCGCGCCCGCCGCCACCCATCCGGACGGGCGCCCCGCACCGAAAGACCTCCGTGGACCTCTCCCTGCTGCTGCCGATGGTCGCCGCCGCCCTCGCGGCCGTCGCGCTGTACACGCTGATCGGGTTCATCCCCGGCACCGACGAGACCTCGGTGCTGCTGCCCGTGACGCTCGCGCTCGTCCTGGCGGGCACCGACCCGCAGGTCGTGCTGGCGTTCTTCATCGCCGCGGTCGTGACCCTCAACCTGACGAACTCGATCCCGACCGCGCTCGTCGGCCTGCCCGGCGGGGTGCTGTCCGCGCCGATGATCGACCACGCCCTGCTGCTCAAGCGGGAGGGCCGGGCGGCGGAGACGATCCGCAAGATGGCCGCCGGGTCGGTCGTCGGCACGCTGATCTCGGTGCCGCTGGCGCTGCTCATCGCGAGCGCCATCACGCCGTTCGCCGACCAGCTCCGGGAGTACGGGGCGCTGCTGTTCGTCGGCGGCGCGGTCGTCCTGGCGCTGATCGGGAAGAACAAGGTGCTGTCGCTGCTGGCGATCGTCCCGCTCGGCCTGCTGTTCCAGGGCGTGCAGGCGCTGTACCGGCAGACGGGCGTGCTGCCCGAGGACGGCACGATCACGGTGTCGTTCTTCCTGTCGATCACCGCCGGCCCGCTGCTGCTCAGCCTGGCCACGCTGCTCAACCCGACGCTGCGCGCCGCGCTCCCCCGCGCCGGCCGGACGCCGGTCGTCATCACGCGGTCCGAGCTCAAGGGCGCGCCGCTCAGCCCGCGCCGGCTGCTGACCCGCGCCGAGCTCGGGGCCTCCGCGACGGTGTCCGCCGCGTCGACGCCGCTGTTCTTCCTCAGCCCGGTCGCGCTGACCCTCCTCATGGGCGAGGCGTCCGGCGCCCGCGCCCAGCAGCCCGTCGAGCGGTCGTCCCGGGCGATCACCTCGATGGCCGCGCTCGCGCACTCGACCTACCTGGCCGGCGTGATCATCCCGCTGCTCGCGGTCGGGCTGCCGCTGTCCCCGGTCGCCGTCGGCCCCGCGAACGCGCTGTTCAACGCGCCGCCCGTGCTGACCCTCGACAACAACCTGCACCAGCTGCTGTCGACGTCGCAGTTCGTGGTGGCCGTCGTGGTCGGCGGCGCGCTCGCGCTGGTGCTGTCCTACGTGCTGGCGGTCCGGTACTCGTTCCGGCTCACCGCGCTGGTGACCCGGTACGTGCCGCACGAGGCCGTGCTGGCGCTGTTCATCGTGTTCGTCCTGCTCCTCGCCTACCTGGACGCGGGGCTCGTCAACGTCTTCGCCGTGCTGCTGGTCGGGCTGACCTGCGGCACGCTGAACCGGTTGGGCGTCAACTTCGGGGTGCAGTTCATGTCGCTGTACGCGGCCCCGTGGTTCGTGGCGCACCTGATGTGAGGAGTCGGACCATCTCGAGCTCGAACCCGCGCAGCACCGGCCCGGGCGCCCCGCGCGCCACCGGGACGGGGCACACCCGCGCGAAGGCGATCCTGGTCGGCGAGCACGCCGTCGTGTACGGCGAGCCCGCCATCGCGCTGCCGCTGGCCAGCCTGCCGATGCGCGCCGTCGCCCGGCGCGAGGAGGGCCCGCTGGCGCTCGAGTCCGTGCTCTACTCCGGCGCGCTGTCCGACGCCCCCGAGCAGCTCGCCGCCCCGGTCGCCGCCGTCGAGGCCACGCTCGACCACCTGGGCCTGCCGCACCGGGACGTCGTGCTGTCCACCGAGTCGACCATCCCCGCCGCCCGCGGGCTCGGCTCCAGCGCCGCCACCGCCGGGGCGCTCGCGCTCGCGCTGGCGGACCTCGCCGGGCGCACCCTGACGCCGCAGGAGCACTTCGACCTGGTCCAGGTCGGCGAGCGGGTCGCGCACGGCAACCCCAGCGGGCTCGACGCCCGCACCACCGCCTCCACCGAGCCCGTGTGGTTCCAGGCCGGGGAGATCCGGCCGCTCGACCTCGCGCTGCGCGCGCACCTCGTCGTCGCCGACACCGGCGTGCACGGGCGGACCCGGGTCGCGGTCGCCGACGTGCGGTCGTTCCGGGACCGGCACCCCGCGCGGGGCGCGGAGCTGATCGCGGAGCTCGGCGCCATCACCCGGGACGTCGTCGACGACCTGGCCCTCGACCGCCCCACGGAGCTCGGCGCCCGGATGACCCGCGCGCACGGCGCCCTCGCGGAGCTCGGCGTCTCCTCCCCCGAGCTGGACCGCCTGGTCGGCGCGGCCCTCGCGGCCGGCGCCCTGGGCGCCAAGCTCACCGGCGGTGGCCAGGGCGGATGCATGCTGGCGCTCGCGGCCGACGCCGCCTCCGCTGGTACGATCGCCGCTGCCCTGCGCCGCGCGGGAGCGGCGCGCACGTGGCTGCACCGGACCGACGCGCGGCGCCCCGTCGCCCCCTCCGCCCAGGTGCCCCTCGGATGACTGACTCCGCGACCGCCGTCGCGCACGCGAACATCGCGCTCGCCAAGTACTGGGGCAAGCGCGACGAGGCCCTGGCGCTGCCCGCGACGTCCAGCCTGTCGCTGACGCTCGACGCGTTCCACGCCACGACCACGGTGACGCCCGACCCCGCCGCGACCGAGGACACCGGCACCCTCGACGGCCGGCCGATGTCCGACGGTGAGCTCGTCCGGGTCCGGCGGTTCCTCGACCTGGTGCGCTCGCTCGCCGGGTCCGCCGTGCACGCGTCGGTCACCTCGGTGTCGACCGTGCCGACCGGCGCGGGCCTGGCCTCGTCCGCGAGCGGGTTCGCCGCGCTCGCCGGGGCCGCCTCGGCCGCGTACGGGCTGGACCTCGACCCCCGCGCGCTGTCCCGGCTGGCCCGCCGCGGCTCCGGCTCGGCGGCGCGCTCGGTGTTCGGCGGCCTCGTCGTGTGGCACGCCGGCACCGACGACGCGTCGTCGTTCGCGGAGCCCGTCCCCGGCGGCGAGGCCGGCGGCGCGCTCGACCCGGCGATGGCGGTGGTCGTGCTGGACGCCGGCCCCAAGTCGATCTCGTCGCGCGAGGCCATGCGCCGCACCGTCGAGACCTCCCCGTTCTTCCCGTCCTGGACCGAGTCGACCGAGGTGGACGTCGCGCTAATGCTCGACGCCGTGCGCGCCGGCGACCTGCCGACCCTGGGCGCGCTGGCCGAGTCGAACGCCCTGCGGATGCACGCGACGATGCTCGGTGCGCGCCCGCCGGTCCGGTACTGGACCGCGCACACCGTCGGCGTGCTCGACCAGGTGCAGGCGCTGCGCGCCGACGGCCTGCCCTGCTGGGCGACCATCGACGCGGGACCGAACGTCAAGGTGCTGTGCGCCGGGCGCCACCTGGCCGCCGTCGCCGGGGCGCTGTCCGAGGGCGGCACCCGCCGCGTGGTGACCGCCCGCCCCGGGCCGGACCTGCGCGTGACGACCGGAGGTGCCGCGTGACCGCGCCCGACGCCATCGAGGTCAGCGCCCCCGGCAAGCTGTTCGTCGCGGGCGAGTACGCCGTCGTCGAGGCGGGGTACCCCGCGGTGCTCGTCGCCGTCGACCGGCACGTGACCGTGCGGCTGGCCCGCGCCGAGGGCGCCGGGTCCATCGCGTCCGACCAGTACGGCCGGCTGCCCGTCGTCTGGCGGCGGGACGGCGGCCGGGTCGTGCTCGACCACGACAGCCGCCCGTTCGACTACGTGCTCGCGGCGATCGACGTCGTGGAGCGGTTCGCCGCGGAGCAGGGCCGCGAGCTCGGCTTCTACGACATCACGATCACCTCCGAGCTCGACGACCAGTCCGGCCGGAAGTTCGGCCTCGGGTCGTCGGCGGCCGTCACCGCCGCGACCGTGCGCGCGCTCGACCGGTTCTACGCGCTCGACCTGCCGACCGACCGGCTGCTCCGCCTGGCGCTGCTGGCGACCGTCGCGGTGAACCCGATGGGCTCCGGCGGCGACGTCGCGGCGAGCCTGTACGGCGGGTGGATCCGGTACGCCGCGCTCGACCGCGACTGGCTGCGCACCGCCCAGGCGGCCGCGGAGTCCTCGGGCGCGCTCCGGCCGCTGTCCGCGCTCCTCGACGCCGACTGGCCGGGCCTGTCCGTGCGCCGGCTGCCGACCCCCCGCACGATGCGCCTGGTCGTGGGGTGGACCGGCGTCCCGGCGTCGACCACCCGGCTGGTCGAGCGCATGCAGTCCCGCAAGGGCGCCGCCGAGGCCCACTACCCCGACTTCCTCGCCGCCTCCCGGGAGTGCGTGGATGCGCTGGCCGACGCCATCGAGCGCGACGACGCCGCCGCCGCCAAGGCGCAGATCCACCGCGCGCGCGGGCTGCTCACCTCGCTCGCCCGCGCCGCCGGCGTCGACATCGAGACCCCCGCGCTGCGGACGCTGTGCGAGACGGCCGAGAGCGTGGGCGCGGCCGCCAAGTCGTCCGGCGCGGGCGGCGGCGACTGCGGGATCGTGCTGGTCGACGCCGACACCGACCTGGAGCCGATGCTGCGGGACTGGGCGCTGTCCGACGTGCGGCACCTGTCCCTGCGGGTGCAGCAGCCGTGCGACAGGGAGGACGTGCGATGACCCGCGACGACGTCCCCCTGTCGGGCCAGGACCAGCCCGTCGCCGACGCCGACGTGGCGACGCCGGCCGAGCAGGACGCGCGCCGCAAGGACGACCACGTCCGCCTCGCCGTCGCCCAGCACGCCGAGCCCGGCCCGAGCGACTTCGACCACGTCCGCCCCATGAACCACCCGCTCGCGGCGGGCGACCGGGCGCAGGTCACCCTGCGGACCACCGGCCGGGTGCTGGACTGGCCGGTGCCGCTCTACATCAACGGCATGACCGGCGGCACCGCGCACACCGCGACCATCAACCGCGCCCTCGCGATCGCCGCGCGCGAGACCGGCGTGCCCATCGGGTCCGGCTCGACGGGCATCCTGCACCGCGAGCCCGCGGCGATCCCGTCGTTCCGGGTGCTGCGCGACCTCAACCCCGACGGCTTCGTGCTGGCGAACGTCAACGCCAACCTCACGCCCGCCCAGGCGCGCCGCTCCGTCGAGATCCTCGGCGCCGACGGCCTCCAGGTGCACGTGAACCCGGCGCAGGAGATCGTCATGCCCGAGGGCGACCGCGACTTCACGCGCTGGGCCGACAACATCGCGGCCATCGTCGACGGCGTGGACGTCCCCGTGGTCGTCAAGGAGGTCGGCGCCGGCATGAGCCGCGGCACCGTCGAGCGGCTGCGCGACCTCGGCGTCGCGGCCGTCGACGTCTCCGGCCGCGGCGGCACCGACTTCACCGCCATCGAGTCCGCCCGCCGCACCGACGGCGGCATGGACTACCTGGCCTCGTGGGGCCAGTCCGCCGTCGAGGGTCTGCTCGACGCCTCGTCGGTCGACGGGGTCGACCTCCTGGCGTCCGGCGGCGTGCGTCACCCGCTCGACGTCGTGCGCGCGCTGGCGCTCGGCGCCACGGCGGTCGGCGTCGCCGGCGGGTTCCTCCGCACGCTGCTGACCGACGGCGAGGCGGCCCTCGTCGCCCGCATCGAGTCCTGGCTCACCCAGGTCGGCGACATCATGACGCTGCTCGGCGCCCGCACCGTCGCCGACCTCCGGCACGTGGACCTGCTGCTGACCGGTCCGGTGCGCGAGTTCTGCGACCTCCGCGGCGTCGACGCCCGCGGCTTCGCCCGCCGCAGCGGCCTCTAGCCCGCCGGCGGTCCCCCGGCCCGGGAGGTGCGTCTTCCGCCCCCGGTATACCGATCGTATCCTCGGCGCATGACCATGACGACGATCAAGATCGACTCGGACCTGCGGGACCGGATCAACGGCGCCGCGCGCGAGCAGGGCGTGACGGCGGGGTCGTTCGTCGAGCTGCTGTTCGAGCGGTGGCTCCGGGACCAGCGGTTCGCCGCGATGCGCGAGGCGATGGCGCAGACGCCGACCGAGCAGCTGGACTCGTACCGCCGGGAGGTCGCGCTCTGGGACACCACCGCGGCGGACGGGCTGGCCGACGAGCCGCCCTACGGAGCCGGGCAGGACGACGCCCGATGACGCCGGACGCGGCGGGAGCCGCGGACGTGGCGACCGTCCCCGGCGAGGTGGTGTGGGCCGCGCTCGGGCCCGTCAGGGGCCGGGAGCAGGACGGGCACCGGCCGGTGCTGGTCGTGGCGTCCGAGCCGTACCTCCGCGTCGTCACCACCCTGGTCGTCGTCGTGCCTCTCACCACCGCGCACCGGGGATGGCCGAACCACGTCCCGGTGCGGGGCGCACTCCGCCTGCCCGCGCCGAGCTGGGCGATGACCGAGCAGGTCCGGGCGATCGACCGGGCCCGGATCACCGGGAGGGCCGGCTACGCCGACGACGCCACGACGGCGGCCGTGGCGGTGTACCTCCGCGACTTCCTCGCCCTCGGCTGACCGGGGACCTCGGTCCCGGCGGAATACCCCCAGGGGGTATAGCGTTGCTCTCCTGACGGGGTGCGGTCGCGCCTCGCCCGGAGGGAGCGGACATGCACGGGTACAGCGGCGACAAGGACGACTACCTCAAGCGCCTCAAGCGCATCGAGGGTCAGGTGCGCGGCATCGCGCGCATGGTCGACGAGGACGTCTACTGCATCGACGTCCTGACCCAGGTCGCCGCCGTGACCAAGGCGCTGCAGGCCGTGAGCATCGGCCTCGTCGAGGACCACCTGGGCCACTGCGTCGTCGACGCGGCCCGGCAGTCCGAGGAGGCCGGCGCCGAGAAGGTCCGCGAGGCCTCCGAGGCCATTGCCCGGCTCGTCCGCTCCTGATCCCCCCGACCCGCACCGCGAGAGGAACCACCATGAGCCAGACCACCCGCTTCTCCGTCGACGGCATGACCTGCGGCAACTGCGTCCGCCACGTCACCGAGGAGCTCACCGCGCTGCCCGGCGTCACCGACGTGCAGGTCGACCTGGTCGCCGGCGGGTCGTCGCCCGTCACCGTCACCTCGGACGCGCCGCTGACCGACGAGGCGATCGCCGCCGCCGTCGACGAGGCCGGCTACGCCGTCACCCCGCGGAAGTCGCTGCTGTGACAGCCGACGACCCGCGCACCACCGCCGACCTGCCCGTCGCCCCGGTCGGTACCGTCGACCTCGCCGTCGAGGGCATGACCTGCGCCTCCTGCGTCGCGCGCGTCGAGAAGCGGCTCAACCGCGTCCCCGGCGCACGGGCGACCGTGAACCTCGCGCTCGAGAGCGCGCACGTCGAGGTGTCCCCCGCCGAGGACGGCAGCACGCCGGACGTCGACGCGCTGGTCGCCGCCGTGCGCGCAGCCGGGTACGACGCGACGGTGACCGGGAGCCGCGACCTGACCGCACCGACGGCGACGGCCGAGCGTGCCGCGCACGGCACGGCCGCGCGCCACGGGGCGGAGCACGCCGGGCACGACATGGCCGGCATGGACCCGACCGAGCACGCGCTGTCCGGCCACAGCATGGCGCCGGGCCACGACATGGACCCCGACGAGGACACCTCCGCCCCGACGGACGCGCGCGGCACCGACCTGCGCCGCCGGCTCCGCGTCGCGGCCGTCCTGACGGTCCCGGTGCTGCTGCTGTCGATGGTGCCCGCGTGGCAGTTCACCGGCTGGCAGTGGCTGGTCACCGCGCTCGCGCTCCCGGTCGCGACCTGGGCGGCCTGGCCGTTCCACCGCGCCGCGGTCCGGGCTGCCCGGCACGGCGCGTCGACGATGGACACGCTCGTCTCGATCGGCATCGTGGCGGCGACCGGCTGGTCGCTGTGGGCGCTGCTGCTCGGCGGCGCGGGCGAGCTCGGCATGACCATGACGCCGACGCTCTGGCCCGCCGCCGACGACGGCATGGGCGCGCACATGCCCGAGCTGTACTTCGAGGTCGCGGCCGTCGTCACGACGTTCCTGCTGGCCGGCCGGTACGCCGAGCACCGCTCGCGCCGCCGGGCGGGGGACGCCCTGCGCTCGCTGCTCGACCTCGGCGCCAAGGACGTCGCGCTCCTCGTGACCGGCCCCGACGGCCGGCGCACCGAGCAGCGCGTCCCCGTGGACCGGCTCGGCGTGGGCGACGAGTTCGCCGTGCGCCCGGGCGAGAAGGTCGCCACGGACGGCGTGGTCGTCTCCGGCACCAGCGCCGTCGACACCAGCCTGCTGACCGGCGAGCCCGTGCCCGTCGACGTCGGCCCGGGTGACGACGTGACCGGCGCGACGATCAACACGGGCGGGCACCTGGTCGTCCGGGCGACGCGCGTCGGCGAGGACACCCGGCTGGCCCAGATCGGCCGGCTCGTCGCCGCCGCGCAGACCGGCAAGGCGCCGGTGCAGCGCCTGGCGGACCGGATCTCGGCGGTGTTCGTGCCGATCGTGCTCGTGCTCGCGGTCGGCACCCTGGCCGTCTGGCTGCTGTCCGGCGCGTCCGCGCAGACGGCGTTCACGGCCGCGGTCGCGGTGCTGATCATCGCCTGCCCCTGCGCCCTCGGGCTCGCCACCCCCACGGCCCTGCTCGTCGGGACCGGTCGCGGGGCGCTGCTCGGCGTGCTCATCAAGGGCCCGGAGATCCTCGAGCAGACCCGCGCGGTCGACACCGTGGTGCTCGACAAGACCGGCACCGTCACGGAGGGCCGCATGGCGCTCGTGGACGTGCTGACCCCCGGTGACGCCGACCGGCCGGGGGCCGACGGCCCGGCCCGCACCGCCGCGCAGCGGGAGGTGCTCCGGTACGCCGGCGCCGTCGAGGCGCTCGCCGAGCACCCCATCGCCCGCGCCGTCGCCGAGGCCGCGACCGGGCTCGCCCCGGAGGCGGCGGGCGTCGGCGGCGACGGGTTCGGGATCGGCACCGACGAGGTGCACGAGTTCCGCGCCGAGGCCGGCCGCGGCGTGAGCGGCGTCGTCCGCGCGGCGCACGCCGGCGTCGGGCTGTCCCGGCGGGTCCTGGTCGGCCGGCCCACGTGGCTGGCCGAGCAGGGGGTCCCCGCCGACGCCGACCTGGGCGCGCGGTTCGCCGCCGCCGAGGCCGACGGAGCCACCGCCGTCCTGGTCGCCTGGGACGGCGCCGCGCGCGGCGTGCTCGTGCTGCGCGACCCGGTGAAGGAGGGCTCGCGGCGCGCCGTCGAGGACCTCCGAGCCCTCGGGCTGCGCCCGGTCCTGCTGACCGGCGACAACGCGGGCGCCGCCCGCGCGGTGGCCCGGGCGGTCGGGATCGCCGAGGCGGACGTCGTGGCCGAGGTGCTGCCCGCCGACAAGGTGGACGTGGTCCGTCGGCTGCAGGGCGAGGGCCGGCGGGTCGCGATGGTCGGCGACGGCGTGAACGACGCCGCGGCGCTCGCCACCGCGGACCTGGGGCTCGCGATGGGCACCGGCACGGACGTGGCCATCGAGGCCGCCGACGTGACCCTCGTCCGCGGCGACCTCCGGTCCGCCCCGCAGGCGGTCCGGCTCGCGCGCCGCACGCTGCGGGTCATCAAGCAGAACCTGTTCTGGGCGTTCGCGTACAACGTCGCGGCGATCCCGCTCGCGGCGCTCGGCCTGCTCAACCCGATGATCGCGGGCGCGGCCATGGCGTTCTCGTCGGTGCTGGTGGTCGCGAACTCGCTCCGGCTGCGCCGGTTCGCCTGACCGCGGCCGCGCAGCCGCCCACCGCACCCGGCCCCGGGGCGTTCTTCCGGACGTCCCGGGGCCGGCCCGCGTCGAGGCGCTACCGTCAGCACCGACCGCCGCCCCGGCCCCGGAGGAGCAGCCCGTGCCGACCCGTCCCGTCCTCGAGATCGCCGTCCAGGACCTGGCGGGCTACCGCGTGGCCGCCGACGCCGGGGCCGCGCGCGTCGAGGTGTGCGCCGCGCTCGCCGCGACCGGCGGGCTCACCCCGGGCGCCGGCCTGCTCGCCGCGCTGGTCGCCGAGCGCGAGGCCCGCGCCGCAGGCGGCGCCGCCCCGACGGGCGTGCACGTGCTGGTCCGGCCCCGGCCGGGCCCCTTCGTCTACGACGCCGACGAGCTCGAGGTCCAGGTCCGCGAGGTCCGTGCGGCGGTCGGCCTCGGCGTCGACGGCGTCGTGGTCGGCACCCTCACCGCGGACGGCCGCGTGGACGAGAAGGCGCTCGACGCGCTGGTCGCGGCTGCGGACGGCCGCGAGGTGACGTTCCACCGGGCCGTCGACTCCGTGGCGGACCCGCTGGCCGTGCTGGACGCCCTCGCCGCCGCGGGCGTGACCCGGGTGCTGTCCTCGGGCGGCGAGGCCCGGAGCATCGACGGCGTGCGCCGGCTGGCCGCGATGGTCGAGCACACCGCGGGCGCCGTCCAGGTCATGGCCGGCGGCGGCGTGCGCCCCGTCGACGTCGGCGCGCTGGTCGCGGCCGGCGTGGACGCCGTGCACCTGTCCGCGAGCCGGGTGGTGGCCGGCGACGGCGGCCCCGGCGGCGGGGGCTCCGCGGGTGGCTGGACGGTCACGGACCCGGAGGTCGTCGCCCAGGCGGCCGCGGCGATCGCCCGCGCCTGACGCCGCACGAGGCGGCCGCCGCGAGCACACGGTGCCCCGCTCAGTCGACGTCCAGGCGACGGTCAGCGGCGGGGCCTACGCTGCCGGGCGTGACCGCCCGCGACCCGCGCCCGCCCGCCGAGCCCGCCCCGGACGCGTCCGGCGCCACCGCACCCGGGGGCGTCGCCGCCGCCACCCCGGACGCGCCGCAGCCCGCCGGCGCCCCGCCGGTCTCCGAGCGCGCCCGGCGCCGCCGCCTGACGGCCGAGATCTGGATCGTCCTCGGCCTGTCCCTCGGCCAGTCGGCCGTGTACGCGGTGGTCAACATCGCCGCGCGGCTCACCGCGGGCACCCCGCTCGCGTCGCAGAGCGCCACGCTCAACGCCAGCCGCTCCGCCCGCCCGTACCTCGACCTGACGTACCAGCTGCTGTCGATCGGGTTCGCCCTGGTGCCGGTGGCGCTGGCGCTGTACCTGCTGTCGGCGAACGGGCGGAGCGCCACCCGCCGGATCGGCCTGGACGGGTCGCGGCCCGGCCGGGACCTGGGCGTCGGGTTCGGGCTCGCCGCGCTGATCGGGCTGCCCGGCCTCGCGCTGTACGTCGTCGGCCGGGCGGTCGGCATCACGGTCGAGGTGCAGGCCGCCGCGCTGAACGCCGCGTGGTGGACCGTCCCGGTGCTGATCCTCTCCGCGCTGCAGAACGCCCTGCTCGAGGAGGTGGTCGTCGTCGGCTACCTGATGGAGCGGCTGCGGGAGCTGCGCTGGCGGACGCCCGCGATCCTCGTGACCTCGGCGGTGCTGCGCGGCTCGTACCACCTGTACCAGGGCATCGGCCCGTTCCTCGGCAACGTCGTCATGGGCCTGGTGTTCGCCGAGTACTACCGGCGGAAGCGGCGCACCATGCCGCTCGTGGTGGCGCACACGGTGCTCGACGTCGTGGCGTTCGTGGGCTACGCCCTGATCCCGGCGGCGTGGCGCGAGGCGCTCGGGATCCGCTGACGCCTCAGAGAGGCGTCGACCCGGCCGCCGCCCGGCCGCCCGCCGCCAGCTGCCGGCTGAGCGACCGGGTCGCGAACCCCGACACCAGCATGACCACGCCCGCGACGAACGCGAACAGCCCGTACACGGTGAGGATCACGTCGACGGTGCCCTGCGGCTTGATCGCCAGCAGCAGGCCGAACAGGAACCCGATCAGCCCGAACACCAGCGTCCCGGACCACGCCAGGTCGCGGGCACGGTACTGCGTGACGGCGACGACCACGGCGGTCACCCCGAGCACCAGCACCCAGAGCGCGAGCAGGTAGAACAGCACCAGCGCGGTGACGTCGGGCCACAGCATGATGAGCGCGCCGAACCCGATGCTGACCAGGCCCTCGGCGACCAGCCAGCCGAACCCGGGCCGGCCGCGCGCGAGCAGCGCCTGCATCAGCACGACGGCCCCGTCCACGACGGCGAACACGCCGAACACCCAGACGAGCGCGACGAGGGTGCCGAGCGGCTCGACCAGCAGCAGCAGGCCGAGCACGATCATCAGCACGCCCCGGAGCACCGGCAGCCACCAGACCGACCGCAGCGCCGCCGCGACCCGGCCCTCCACGTCCTGAGCCACGCGCGCCTCCCGGTCGTCGAGCGGTCCGGCCGCCGCCCGTCCGGCGGCGTCCTCGCCGGTCACGCTAGTCCCCGGGGGTCATCCTCGCGACGGAGACGGCGCCCGGAGCGGGTCATCCTCCCGGACGGAATCCGCACGGCACGCACGCAGCGGCCACGAGGGGCGACCCGCGCTGCCTAGACTCGCGACCATGCCCGACGCCTCGACCAGCGCGCCGGCGGCGCCCGGTCGACCCGACGGGCCCGCCACGAGCGCGCGCACGCGGGTGCCGCTGGACGGGCTCGGCCGCCCGCAGGTGCTCGACACCCCCGCGGTCCGCGTGCACCACCCGAGCGACCTGCTGGGCGTGGTGCTGAGCCTCGTCGGCGCCGTCGCGGTCATGGCGCTCGCGACGTACGCGCACAACACGACGTCCGGCGTCGCCGAGGACGTCCAGGGCTTCGCGTCGCTGCTCCGGCAGATCCTCGTCGTGCCGGTCACGCTGCTCGAGACCGTCGTCACCTACCTGGTGCCGATCGCGGTGCTCGCCGAGCTGGCGCTGCGCCGGCTCGGCCGGCAGATGGTCGAGGCCTCGATCGCCGCGATCGTCGCGGTCCTCGCGGCGGCGGGCGTGGCGTGGCTCGTCGACCACCTCGGGTCGGACCAGCTGGTCGCCGGGCTGTCGGTGCGCCTGAACGGGCAGCTCACGCTGTCGATCCCCGAGTACCTCGCGCTCATCGCCGGGCTGCTGACCGCGACCGGCCCGCGCACCCGCCGCCGGACCGTCTCCTGGTCGTGGAACCTGGTCTGGGTCGCGGTGGGCGTCATGGTCATCACCGCGGGCGCCTCCCTGCCGGGCGTGGCGGTCGCGCTGCTGCTCGGCCGCGCCTCCGGCCTCGCGGTCCGGTACGTCTCGGGGGTCCGCTCCGAGCGGGCGTACGGCGCGAGCCTGCTCGCCGGCGTGCGCCGCGCGGGCTGGGAGCCGCGCGTCCTGGTGCGGGTGCCCGACGAGGACGACGACGCGGCGGACGTCGCCGACCACCGCCCCGCGGCGCTGCAGGCGACCCCGGGGACCCCCGCCGTCGCCCCCAGCGCGGGCGCGCGGGCCGCGGTCCGGTACGCCGAGCACCGCGCGTACGAGATGGTCACCGAGGACGGCCAGGAGCTGGACGTGCTCGTGCTCGACGGCGACCGCCAGGTGATCGGCTTCCTCAGCCGGCTGTGGCGGTCCCTGCGGCTGCGCGGCCTGGACGGGCGGTCGGTCGTGTCGCTGCGGCAGGCCGCGGAGCGCGCCGCGCTGCTGTCGTACACCGCGACCGCGGCGGGCGTCCGCAACCCCGCCCTGCGCGGCATCGCCGAGGCCGACTCGTCGATGCTGCTCGTGCAGGACCCGGTGCCGGCCGCGACCTCCCTCGCGGACCTCGACCCCGAGGTGATCACCGACGACGTCCTGCGCGCGATCTGGGGCCAGCTCGGCACGGCGCACGAGGCGGGGCTCGCGCACCGCGCGCTGACCAGCGACGTGATCCTGGTCGCCGACGGCCCGGACGACCCGACGGTGTGGCTGGTCGGCTGGGACCAGGGCGACGTCGCCTCCTCGGAGCTCGCGCAGCGCATGGACCGGACCCAGATGGTCGCGCTGCTGGCGCTCCGCGTCGGGCCCGCCCGCGCCCTGGAGTCCGCCGTGGCGGTGCTGCCGGAGGGCGACATCGCCGCGATCGGCCCGCTGCTGCAGACCATCACGCTCCCGCGCCGCACCCGCGAGGAGCTGCGCGCGCACAAGGAGGTGCTCGCCGAGCTCCGGTCCGCCCTGGTGGCGCGGCTGCCCGAGGCCGACGTCGAGCCGGTCCAGCTGGTCCGGTTCGGCGCGCGCGCGGTGCTGACGATCCTGCTCACCACGGCCGCCGTCATCATCCTGCTGACGTCGATCAACCTGCAGACGATCCTCGACGCGCTGTCGACGACCGACTGGCGGCTGAGCGTGCTGGCGTTCCTGCTCGGCATGGCGACCCTGTTCGGGGCGGCGCTGTCGCTGGTGGCGTTCTCCCCCGTCAAGCTGTCGCTGTGGCGCGCCTCGGTCGCGCAGTCGGCGTCGACGTTCGTGGCGCTCGCCGCGCCCGCGGGCATCGGGCCGGCCGCGATCAACCTGCGGCTGCTGACCCGCCGCGGCACCTCGACCTCGCTGGCGACGGCGACCGTGGCGCTCGTGCAGGTGTCGCACTTCGTCGTGACGCTGCCCATGCTGCTGGTCCTGTCGGTGGCCTCCGGGACGAACCAGCTCGAGCGGTTCACGGTGTCCCCGACGGTGGTCGTCGTGATCGGCGCGCTCGCGGCGCTGGTCGGCGCCGCGCTGCTCGTGCCGAAGGTGCGGCAGTGGGTGGCCGCGAAGACGCTGCCGACGGTGCAGCAGACCTGGCCCCGGCTCATCGAGGTGGTCGGGCAGCCGTTCCGGCTCGCGGTGGGCCTCGCCGGGAACCTCATCACGACGTTCGGCTACATCCTCGCGTTCGAGGTCTGCCTGCTGGCGTTCAACCAGCACCTGTCGCTGGTGCAGGTCGCCATCGTCTACCTGGCCGGCAACACCGCCGGCTCGATCGCCCCGACCCCGGGCGGCATCGGCACCACCGAGATCGCGCTCGCGGGCGCGCTGACCGTCGTCGGCGTGAACCCCGGCGTCGCCACCTCGGTCGCGGTGCTGTTCCGCGTGCTGACCTACTGGTTGCGCATCCCGGTCGGCTGGGCCTCGATGCGGTACATGCAGCGCGTCGGCGAGCTCTGACGTCCCCTCCCGGGCCCTCCGCCCGGACGCCCCGGGCGCGGCCACCGGCCCCCGGGCACGCCGACGGGCGCCCGGCGCGCGGCGGCGCGGGCGCCCGTGGGGCGTGCGATCAGGAGGCGGAGGTGCACTCGCGCTGCGCGGGCACCAGGTCCCCGTGCGTGGCGAGGGTCGCCGCGATGCGGGACCAGGAGGACAGGCGCGTGGCGCTGCGCCCCGTCACGTCGGAGCGGAGGTCGGAGCCCTCACGCTCGGCCGGCTCGTAGAAGCCGCGCTGTTCCATGGCAGATCCTTCGTTCGGCAGCCCGGCTGACCTGCGGGGGTCCCGTGGCTTTGCGTCCCCTCCTCGCGGAGGGTTTGCCCTTGTCGCTGACACGGCGACTGTAGGCCCGGCGCCGGGCCGAGCGGAAGGGGGCGGAGGCGAACGGTCCACCCAGAACGCGCATTTCACCCACTCGGGCCAAAGCGGACAAAACGCGCGGAGGGCGCGCACCCGGTCCGCCGGACGGCGCATTCCGGTGAGTGCGCAGGTCACGCATCGTTTCTCAGGCGGCTGGCACCGCCACCGCCCGCAGGAACGACTCCAGCAGCGGCCCCGAGGTCGTCGAACCGAAGTCGCCGGTCTCGACGAACACCGCGACCGCGACGTCACCCTGCGCCGCGATCATCCACGCGTGGTTCTGCAGGTCGTCCCCCGACCCGTACTGCGCCGTGCCCGACTTCGCGATGACCTCGGGGCCGGGGACGTCCTGGAGGAAGTCGCCGCCGCCCTCCGTGACGACGGCCCGCATCATCGACCGCAGCGCGTCGGCCTCGGCGGTCGTCAGCGGCTGCGCGGCCTCCGGCGCGGGCGTCGCGGTCTCCCCCGCCGCGTCCAGCAGGAGCCGCGGCGTGACCCGCGCGCCCGCCGCCACCGACGCCGCGACCGTCGCCATGCCGAGCGGCGTCGCCTGGACCCGGGCCTGGCCGATCATCGACGCGGCGTGGTCGGTGCCGCCGGTCGCCTCGGCCGGCACCTCGCCGAGCGTCGCCGCGAAGCCGAGGTCGGCGCCCGCCACCAGGCCGAGCGCCTCCGCCGCGGCCGCGAGCGCCTCCTGCGGCGCCACGTCCGCCGCCGTGAGGAACGCGGTGTTGCACGACTCGGCGACCGCCGTCCGCAGCGTGATGTCGCCGAGCGCGTCCGCGGGGTACCCCGGGTAGTTCTGGAACGACCGGCCGTCGACGGTGGCGGTCTCCGGGCAGGTGACGGTGCTGTCCGGCGTCAGCCCGGCGCGCAGCAGCGCCAGCGACGTCGCGACCTTGAACGTCGACCCGGGTGCGTACAGGCCGAGCGTGGCGGTCGACATCCCGCCGCCGCCCGGGCCGCTCGCCGCGGCGAGCACGTCGCCGGTGGACGGCCGGATCGCCACGATCGCGCTGGCGCTGCCCGTCACGGTGGCGACCAGGTCCTCCGCGGCCTGCTGGACGGCGGGGTCGAGCGTCGTGCGCAGCGGCGCGCCCACCTGCGGTTCCACGTGGAACAGCTCGCGCTCCTGCGCGCCTCCCGCGGTCGCGACGACCGTCAGCCCCGGCTCGCCACGGAGCTGCTCGTCGAACTGCGCCTGCAGGCCGCTCAGGCCCGTGAGGTCGCCGGCGACGACGGCGCCGTCCGAGCCCTCCACGATCTCGGCGGTCGCCTGGCCGACCGTCCCGAGCACCGGCCGGGCGAACGCGCGGTTCGGCGCCAGCGGCAGCTCGGTGGCGACCATGTTGACGCCCGGCAGGGCGCCCAGCGCGCCGCGGTCGTAGGCCGGGTCGTCCTCGCGCACCACGATCGCCTCGACGAACGCCTTCTCCCCCGCCGCGGCGACCTGGGCCGCGTACGCCTCGGCGTCGAGGCCGAGGGCCGCCGCGAGCGCCCGCGCCGCCCCGTCCGCCTGCTCGGCCGGGACCCGGGTCTTGTCGATGCCGATCCGGAAGACGGACCGTGACTCGACGAGCACCGCGTCCCCGGCCCCGAGCACGTCCGCCCGCTCCGCCTGCACCCGGTGCACCTGCAGGGTCTCGCCCGGGGCCAGGTCCGGCGCGAGCAGCATCGTCGACCAGCGGGCGCGCCACTCGTCGTCGGCCTTCGTCAGGTTCGCGTGCGTCGTGTACGTCCAGGCGGTGGCGCTGCTGCCGACGTCCCAGGTGAAGGTCAGCTCGACCGACGCCGCCGCGTCGTCGTCGGCCGCCGCGACCACGTCGCCGGCCGCCACCTCGGGCTGCCACGGGTCCAGGCCCGCGTACGCGGCCGTGCGCGCCTCGCCCGCCTCCGCCGCGGTGGCCCCGTCGAGCGGGACGTCCGCGAAGTCGCCCGAGGCGAGCGCGTCGGCGAGGGCGTCCGCGGTCCGCTGCCGGTCGTCCTGCCCGCCCGAGCACGCCGCCAGCACCCCGACCAGCGCGAGCACCACGCCGGCCGCGACCCCGCGCCGCACCGCGCCCCGACCCCCTGCGACCCGCACCGACCTCACACGCCTCACCCCGTCGTCCGCCGCCTCACCGGGGGCGACGCGCCGCCGGCACCGTCAGCCTAGGGATCCCGACCTGCACGGACGGGCCGTTCCGCGTGCCGATCCGGGGACGTGCTGTGCGCGTCCTGTGCGCGCCGCATCCGGCGGCGGCAGCGGTTGACGATCGTCCCCGGCCCCTCTGGAATGGTGCGATGTCGCCTCCCGACCAGCCCTGCAGTCCCGTGCGGCGAGCCCGCACCACCCCGCGCAGCGGCCCGACGGCCCGCGCCGACCGCCCGGGGGCTCGCCGCTGATGGACTCCGAGACCTGGGGCAGCATCGCCCTCGTCCTGCTCTTCATCCTCATCGGCGGCGTGTTCGCCGGGACGGAGATCGCGCTCGTCTCGCTCCGCGAGAGCCAGATCAACCACCTCGAGCGGCAGAGCGCCCGCGGCGCGCGGGTCGCGTCCGTCGCCCGGGACCCGAACCGGTTCCTCGCCGCGGTGCAGATCGGCGTGACCGTCGCGGGCTTCTTCTCCGCCGCGTACGGCGCGTCGACGATCGCCCCCGACTTCGCGCCCGTCATCGAGGCGCTCGGGGTGTCCGAGGGCCTCGCGGGCACCATCGCGCTCGTCGTCCTGACCCTCGTGATCGCCTACCTGTCGCTGGTGCTGGGCGAGCTCGTGCCCAAGCGCATCGCGCTCCAGCAGTCCGGCCGGGTGGCGCTGGCCGTCGCCCCGCCGCTCGACCGGTTCGCCACGCTGATGCGCCCGGTGATCTGGCTGCTCTCCGCGTCCACGAACCTGCTGGTCCGGCTGTTCGGCGGCGACCCGCACGCCACCAGCGAGGAGATGTCCGAGGCCGAGCTCCGCGACCTCGTCATCGCGCACCAGGGGCTGCCCGAGGACGAGCGCCGCATCCTCGGCGACGTGTTCGCCGCGACCGACCGCTCGGTGGCGGAGGTGATGCGCCCGCGGCCCGAGGTGCACTTCCTGGAGGCCGACCTCACCCTCGCCGACGCCCTCGTCGAGGTCCGCGAGCAGCCCTGGTCCCGGTACCCCGTGATCGGCGAGGACTTCGACGACGTCCTGGGGTTCCTGCACATCCGCGAGCTGCTCGAGGCCACCGACCGCACCGGCGTCCGGGTCCGCGACGTCATGCGCGAGATCGTCGTGCTCCCCGGCACCAACAAGCTCCTGCCGTCGCTGTCGTCGATGCGCCGCGAGGGCGTGCACATCGCGGTCGTCGTCGACGAGTACGGCGGCACCGACGGCATCGTGACGCTCGAGGACCTGGTCGAGGAGCTCGTCGGCGACATCCGCGACGAGTACGACATGCCCGGCTCCTCGGGGGCCGAGGCCCGCGAGGGGGCGCCCGGCTCCTACGACGCCGGCATCACCATCGAGGAGTTCACCGAGCTGACCGGGGTGCCGCTCGCCGACGGGCCGTACGAGACCGTCGCCGGGTTCGTGATCGCGCGGCTCGGCCGGCTCGGCGAGGTCGGCGACGCCGTGGAGGTCGACGGGCACCGGGTCGAGGTCACCGCGGTCGACGGCCGGCGCATCGCGCGGGTGCGGGTCGTGCCGCCGCCGGAGGAGCCGACGGCGGGCCCGGGCGCGCCCACCACCGACGGGACCGGGGACGGCCGCGGCTGAGCCGCGCTCGGGATGCGCGTCGCGCCCTCCTGCCCCACCCTGGGTGCCAGCCACCCGGGACCGGGGACGACGAGGAGGGAGCGCGCGTGGGCCACCGACCGCACCGCCTCGTGCTCGACCCCGAGCCGGGATCCGTCGCGACCGGCCGCCGCTGGGCGGCGCACGAGGCCGAGCTCGGGCACGCGACCGCCGAGGCGGCTCGCACCGTGGAGCTGCTGACCAGCGAGATCCTCACCAACGCCGTCGTGCACACCCGGGCGCACCGGCACATCGCCCTCACCGCCGAGTGCCACGACGACTGCGTCCGGGTCGAGGTCACCGACCCCGACCCGACGCTGCCGCTGGTCAAGCCGGGCAGCGCGCGCCGGATCGGCGGTCACGGCATGCGGCTCGTCGACGCCCTCGCCACCCGCTGGGGCATCGAGCTGCACCCCGGCCGCGGCAAGACCGTCTGGTTCGAGACCCCCGCGGGCGCCCACGGCCTGACGGCCTGACGACACCGCCCGCTGCGGGCGATGCCGGCGGGCCTGCGCGGCCACGACGATGGCCGGATGGAGGTACAGCCGGCCCCGTCCGCACCGTCCGGACCGCACGACGCCGCGCGGCCGTCGGGGCGCCGCGCCCGGCTGCGCACCGCCCTGCGCACCGTCGGCAGCACGGTGCTGATCGTCGGCCTGTACCTGGGCCGGCCGCTCGACCGCGCGACCCCGGCGACGCTCGTGCTGCTCGTCGCGGGCCTCACGCTGCTGGTGCTGCTGCTCGGCTGGCAGATCCGCAGCGTCGTGCGGTCCCCGTACCCGGTGCTGCGCGCGATCGAGGCCTTCGTGACGGCGACGGTGCTGTTCATCGTCCTGTTCGCCGCCGGGTACACCTCGCTGTCGGAGTCGACGCCGGGCGCCTTCACCGAGCCGGTCGACCGGCTGGACGCGATCTACTTCACGATGACCGTGCTGGCGACCGTGGGGTTCGGCGACATCACGCCCGTCACCGGCCCGGCGCGCGTCGTGGTGACCCTGCAGATGATCTGCGGGTTCGCGTTCGCGGCGCTGGTCGGGCGGGAGTTCCTGGCCGCGGTGCGCCGGGCGCAGGACGGCGACAGCGCCCGGCCCCCGGGCGGGCCGGGCGACACCGGCGCCTGACCGCGCGCGACCGCCAGCCGCGCGACCGTCAGGCGGGCGCCCGGTGCACGCCGGTCCCGTCCGACCCCGCGGGGGCCGCCGCGCGGGCCTGTCCCAGGGCGTGCTCCTTGAGCGCGGCGAACTCCTCCGCGGTGATCGCGCCCTCGTCGAGCAGCGTCCTGGCCTGGGCGATCTGCTGCCCCGGCGACGCCGACCCGGCGACGTCGCGGATGTACGCGTCGCCCGCCTGCCGCGCCGCGACCGCCGAGCGGGCGCTGCGCTCGGCCATCCCGCGCCCGCGCGCGATCAGGTACACCAGCGCGGTCACGAACGGCAGCACCAGCAGGAAGATCAGCCACACCGCCTTCCACCACCCGCTCAGCTCCCGGTCCCGGAACAGGTCCGTGATGATCGAGAACAGCGCGAACAGGTAGGCGATGAAGACGAACGCCCAGACGAACCACCAGATGATGTCCCAGAAGTCGGACCAGAACTCCACCGCCACCACGCTCCTCACGCGACAGGCCGGTGCCCCGGCCGGGACGTCGGGCGGCGCCGGGCGGCGCCCGCCCCTCGCGCTCACGCTAGGGCGGGCCGTCGCGGGCCGGACCACCCGGTCGGGATGAGCCGTGACCCGCGCCACGCCGCGGAATGCCGCGGCGGGGCGGCCGGTTCGCACCGGTATGAGAGCTGTCGTGTACGAGGAGTTCGGCGGGGCCGACGTGCTCCGGGTCGTCGATCGTCCGGAGCCCCACATCGGGGCGGACGCCGTGGTCGTGAAGGTCGCCGCCGCGTCGCTGAACCCGGTCGACTACAAGATCCGCGAGGGGTACCTCCGCGGCCTGATGGACGTGCACTTCCCGGCGGTCCCCGCCTGGGACGTGTCCGGCACCGTCGTGAAGGCCGGGCTCGACACCCCTGAGCTGCAGGTCGGCGACGAGGTGCTGGCGTACGCCCGCAAGGACGTCGTGCAGGACGGCACCCTCGCCGAGTACGTGGCGGTCCCCGTGCGGACCGCGGCGAAGAAGCCGGCCGGGCTGTCGTTCGAGGAGGCCGCCGCACTGCCGCTGGCCGGCCTCACCGCGCTGCAGAGCATCCGCCGCGCCGGGCTCGCCGAGGGCCAGACCGTCCTGGTGCACGCCGCGGCCGGCGGCGTCGGCTCGATCGCCGTGCAGCTCGCCGTCCACGCCGGGGCCCGGGTCGTCGGCACCGCCTCCGAGCGCAACCACGACTACCTGCGCTCGCTCGGCGCCGAGCCGGTCGCGTACGGCGACGGCCTGGTCGAGGCCGCGCGCGCCGCCGTCCCGGACGGGTTCGACGTGGTGCTCGACTACGTCGGGGGCCAGGCGGTCGAGACCGCGCCGGCGCTCCTGCGCCCCGGCGGCACGATCGCGTCGATCACGGACGCCCGCGCCCGCGACGAGCTCGGCGGCCAGTACGTGTGGGTCCGCCCCGACAGCGCCGACCTGGCGCACCTGGCCGACCTCGCCGCGCGCGGCGTCGTCAAGGTCGAGATCGCGGCGACCTACCCGCTCGAGGAGACCGCCGAGGCGTACCGCGCCCTGGAGACCGGACACACCCGCGGCAAGATCGTCGTCACCGTCTGACCCGGCTCGCCGAGCGCGGTGGCTCGGGCCGACCGCGGTGCCTGGCGCCGAGCGCGGTGGTTCGGGCTGCCGCGCTCGGCGGGGGCGACCGCGCTCGGCGGCGCCTCAGACCGCGCGGGCCGCGAGCAGGTCCCGGGTGACCGGGTGCGCCGGGGCGCCGAAGACGTCCGGCACCGGCCCCTGCTCCACGACGCGCCCCGCGCTCATCACGAGCACCCGGTCGCACACCCGCCGGATCACGCCGAGGTCGTGGGACACCAGCACCATCGCCACGCCCGTGTCCCGGCGCAGCTCGACCAGCAGGTCCAGGATCGCCGCCTGCACCTGGACGTCGAGCGCGGACACCGGCTCGTCGAGCAGCAGCACCCGCGGCTCCGAGGCGAGCGCCCGCGCGATCGCCACCCGCTGCCGCTGCCCGCCCGAGAGGGTCCGGGGCCGGCGGTCCAGGACCGCCGCGGGCAGGTGCACCCGCGCGAGCAGCGCGGCCGCCGCGGCGTCCCGGTCGGCCCGCGCGGGCGGCCGGGGACCCGTCGCGAGCGCCGCCGCCAGCACCGCGCGCACCGTCAGCCGCGCGTCGACGGTGCCCAGCGGGTCCTGCGGCACCAGGCGGACGCCCGGCCGCAGGGCGCGCCGCTCCCGCTCGGGCAGCGCCGACCAGGGCCGGCCGTCCAGCAGCACCTCCCCGGCGTCCGGGGCGTCGGCGGCGAGCAGCAGCCGGGCCAGCGTCGTCTTGCCCGACCCGGACTCGCCGACCAGGCCCACGGCCTCGCCCGCGCGGACCGCGACGTCCACGCCGTCGACCGCCGTCACCGACCCGCCGCCGGGCAGCGGGAACTCCCGGCGCAGCCCGTGGCCCTCGAGCACCGCCGCGCCCGGCTCCGGGACCGCTCCGGGGCCCTCGCCCAGCCGTGCGGCCGCGACCAGCTCGCGCGTGTACCCGTGCCGGGGCGCGCCGAGCACGGCGGCCGTGGTGCCCTCCTCGACGACCCGGCCGTCCCGCAGCACCACGACCCGGTCCGCGACCCGCGCGACGGCGCCGAGGTCGTGCGTCACCAGCACGACCGCGGTGCCCGCGTCGCGGAGGTCGCCGAGCAGGCCCAGCACCCGGGCGGCGACCGTGGCGTCGAGCGCCGTCGTGGGCTCGTCGGCGACGAGCAGCGGCGGCCGGGCGACGACGGCGGACGCGATGAGCGCGCGCTGGCGCATGCCGCCGGACAGCTCGCCGGGGCGCTGCCGCGCGCGCACCGCGGGGTCGGGCAGGCCGGCCTCGTCGAGCGCGGCGAGCACCCGCTCGGCGCGGTCGACCCGGGACGGCCGCGGCGCCCCCGGATCCCCACCGGATCCTCGCGCGGCACCCTGATGGATCGGGTGGCGGCGCGAGAACCGGCGGGGGAACGAGAAGCCGCGCGCGCCCGACGCGCCACCCGCACCCGGCCGGCGCACCGCGAGCGCCTCGCCCACCTCGGCGCCGACGGTGCGCAGCGGGTCCAGCGAGCCCAGGGCGTCCTGCAGCACCAGGCCGACGTCCCGCCCGCGCGCCGCGCGCCAGTCCCGCTCCGAGAACCGCAGCGCGTCCCGGCCGAGCAGGGCGAGCCGGTCCGCCCGGACGTCCGCGCGCGCGCCCTCGCCCGCGAGCCCCACGAGCGTGCGCGCCAGCACCGACTTGCCCGCGCCGGACCCGCCGACGACCGCGACGCACTCGCCCGCCGCCACCCGCAGGTCGACGCCGTGCAGCACCTCGGCGCCGCCCGGGAACGCGACGCGCAGCCCGGCGACCTCGAGCACCGGCACCCCGTCGCCCGCGATGCCGCCGCCCTCGCCGAGCGCCGCCCCCGGCCCGCCGACCTCCCCGACCCGCCCCGTCACGACGCCACCGCCCCGACCCGCCGGCCCAGCACCGTCAGGGCCGCCGCGGTCGCCGTGATCGCGAGGCCGGGGAACACCGTGAGCCACCACGCCGTGTCGATGTACACCCGGCCCGCGTTGAGCATCGCGCCCCACTCCGGCGACGGCGGCAGCGTCCCCAGCCCGAGGAAGCTGAGCGCGCACACCCACACCACGGCCTGCCCGATCCCGAGGGTCGCGATCGACACGAGCGGCCACAGCGTGTTCGGCACGACGTGCCGGCGCAGCACGGTGAGGGGCGGGTGCCCCTCGAGCCGCGCCGCCTCCACGTACCCGCTGGTCGCCACCGACCGCACCCGGGCGCGCAGCATCCGGGCGTACCCCGGCGCGGTCGCCGCGCCGACGGCCAGCACCGACGCCTCCACGCCCGCCCCGAGGACCGCCACGAGCAGCAGGGCGAGCACCAGCGTCGGCAGCGCGAACAGCACCTCGAGCACGCGCCCGATCCCGGCGTCGAGCCAGCGCGGCCCGAGCCCCGCGGCGAAGCCCAGCACCAGCCCGGCGCCGACGCCGATCGCCGTCGCCGCGGCCCCGATGCCGAGCGACGCCGCCGCGCCGTGCACGACGCGGGTGTAGACGTCGCGGCCGGACTCGTCGGTGCCGAACCAGTGGCCCGGGCCCGGCGCGGTGAACGCCGCGCGCGCGTCGATCGCGTTCGGGTCCCCCGGGGCCAGCACGTCGGGCCACAGCACCGCGACGGCCATCCAGAGCACCGCGAGCGCCGCGAGCACGCCGGGGACGCCGAGTCCGCGCACGACCCGGGCGGCACCGGCGACCAGCCGCGCCCCGGCGCCCCCGGCCCCGGCACGTCCCCCGCCGCCCGGGCCACCCCCGCCCGCGCCGCGCCCGCCGTCGTCCGCGGCGCCCCGGCGCTCCGCCGCCACCGCCGTCACCCCAGCACCGCCGGCTCCCCGGCGCGCGTGGCCGGCGCCGCCCCGCCGACGAGCGCCGGCACCTCGGCGGCCCCGCGCAGCCGCGGGTCGAGCAGCCGCTCGGCGACGTCGACCAGCAGCATCACCACGACGTACGCCAGCGCGACCACGACCACCGCCCCGACCACCACGGGCACGTCCCGCTGCATCGTCGCGTCGAGCAGCAGCCGGCCGAGCCCCGGGCGGCCGAACAGCGTCTCGACGACGACGGCACCGCTGAGGAGCGAGCCGAACGCCCACCCCGACAGCGACACGGCGGGCAGCACCCCGTGCCGCAGCGTGTGCCGCCAGAGCACCCGCACCGGGGACGCCCCGCGTGCCCGCGCGCTGGTCGCGAACGGCGCCGCCGCGGCCTCCTCCAGGGAGTCGCGCATCACCTGCCCGAGGAACCCGGCGACCGGGACCGCCAGGGTCACCGTCGGGAGCACCAGGCCGGCCGGGTCGGTGCCGCTGCTCGTCGCGGGGAACCAGCCGAGCGTCGACGAGAACACCACGATCAGCACCGCCCCGAGCCAGAAGTGCGGCAGCACCGCCGCCACCACCTCGGCCCCGCGCAGCGCCGCCGCGCACGCCCGGCCGACCGGCCCGGTGGCCCGCACCGCGAGCGTCGCGACCGCGAGCGCCAGGACCCACGCCAGGGCGAGGGCCAGCACCGCGAGCAGCATCGTCCCGGGCAGCTGCTCGGCGAGCAGGTCGGACACCGGGACCCGGCGCGCGTACGAGTCGCCGAGGTCGAACGTCGCCACCCGCCAGAGCTGCACCAGGTACTGCACGACGAGCGGCTGGTCGAGCCCGTACTGCGCGCGGGCCGCCGCGACCGCCTCCGGCCCGGCCTGCGAACCGGGTCCGCCGAGGATCGCCTCGGTCGGGTCGCCGCCGGCCGCACGCAGCGCGAAGAACACGACGGTCGCGACCACCCAGGCGACGAGGGCCGCCGCGCCGAGGCGCGCCAGGAGCCACCGCAGCCACGGGCGGCGGGCCGCCCGGCCGGCCGCGGCGACGGCGCGCACGGCGGTCAGGACCCCAGGCGGGCGTCGAGGAACGTCGGCGTGGACACGGTGTCCAGCGTCCGCATCCCGGTGACGCCGCGGGTGAGGAAGTGGTTCTGCTGGTCGTAGAGCGGGAGGATGTAGTAGCCCTCCAGCACGATCTGCTGCGCCTGCTCGTACAGGTCGGCCCGCTCGGCGTCGTCGGCCGTCGCGGAGGCGCGGTCCAGCAGGTCGTCCAGCTGGGGGTCCTTCACCTGCGCGTGGTTGGCGAAGTAGCCGCTCGGGGCCGGGACCGTGCCGTCCGAGTGGTAGAGGATCCGCAGCACGTCCGGCCCGACCTTCGTGTACGGCGCGGACACGGCCTCGTACTCGTTCGCCCCGAGCGCGGCGTACCAGGCAGACAGGTCGGACGGCGTCAGGACGACCTCGAAGCCCACCGCCTTCGCGTTGGCCTGGATCTGCTCGAACAGCGACTGCTCCGCGGCCACCGACTGGTTGGTGCTGACGGGGAACCGCACGGTGAGGCGCTGCCCGTCCTTGGTCCGGTAGCCCTCGTCGTCCGTGCCGGTCCAGCCGGCCTCGTCCAGCAGCTGCTCCGCGCGGTCGGTGTCCGTGGCGAACAGGTCCTCGTCCGAGTACGCGGTCGGCTCCACGCTCGACAGCGGGGAGTACGACCGGGTCGCGGTGCCGGCGAACAGGGTCTCGATGCCCGGGTCCGGGTCGGCCGCGCGGACGAACGCCTCGCGCACCCGCACGTCGTCGAACGGCGGCTGCGCGCTGTTCAGCTCGATCCGGTTGGACGAGCCGGGCCGCGGGGCGTCGACGTGCGTGAGGTCGCCGCCCGCCTCCGCCTGCGCGATCGCGTCGGGCTGCGGGTTGTCGACCACCTGCACCTCGCCGGAGCGCAGCGCCGCGTACCGGGTGGCCGCGTCCGGGATGAACCGCCAGACGATCTCGTCCAGGTACGCCGGGCCGTCGTGCTCCGCCTGCGGGTCGAGCGGCACGTACTCGTCGTTGCGCACCAGGGTCACCTGCTGCTGCGGCACCCACTCGTCGACGACGAACGGGCCGGTGCCCACGGGGGCCGCGCAGTTCTCGTCCGTCCCGCGCTCGATGCCCGCGGGCGACTCCATCGCGGTCCACTGCTGGCTCAGCGACTCCAGCAGCGCGGAGTCCGGCTCGGTCAGGTGGAACCGGGCGTGCGTCGCGTCCACGACCTCGACGGACTCGACCTTCTGCACCGCGAGGTAGCCGGTGGACGACCCGGTGTCCGGGTCCTGCAGGTGCTCGATGTTGGCCTTGACCGCCGCGGCGTCGAACGGGGTGCCGTCCGTGAACGTCACGTCGTCGACCAGGGTGAAGTCCCAGGTCAGCAGGTCGTCGCTGACGGTCCACGCGCTCGCGAGCCACGGCAGGATCGTGCCGTCCGCGTCCCGGCCGACCAGCGGCTCCAGGTACTGCGTGCTGATCAGCGCCTGCGGGTAGTTGCCGCCGACGTGCGGGTCGAGGCAGGTGGGCTCGGCGTCGCCGGTCGCGTACACCAGCGTCCCGCCGTCCCGCGGGGTCGCGGCGTCGTCGGCGTCGCCGCCGGAGCCGGTGCAGGCCGCCAGCGCGAGGGCGGCGGCGGCGGCCAGCGCGGCGCCGGTGCGCACGCGGGTCGGACGGAGGGCGTGGGGCACGGGTCCACCTCGGGCGTCGGGGTCCGGCGGCGGCTCGTCCGCCGACCGGTTGTTGCACTGCGTCCAACAATAGGCGCAGGTGGCGCACGCCTCCCGCCCCAGCGGCTGTGATCCCCGTCCCACGGCCCGCCTAGCATGGGCGCGTGCCCGCTCCCGCCCCGCGCCGATCCGGCCGCCCGCACGCCTCGTCGCGGGCGATGCTGGAAGAGGCCGCCGGCGAGCTGTTCCTCGAGCGCGGGTACGCGACCACCTCGGTCGCCGACATCACCCAGCGCGCGGGCGTCTCGCGGAGCACGTTCTTCAACTACTTCACCGCGAAGTCCGACCTGCTGTGGGCGGCGTTCGACGAGCGGGCCGAGGCGCTCCGCGCGGACCTCGCGGGCGCGGCCACGGACGCGACCCCGGGCGCGGTGGTCGAGGCGGCCCTGCGGGAGCTCGCCGCCCGGCTCCCGGCCGAGCACGTCGCCCTCGCCTTCACCCAGGCCGACACGATGGGCCTCGGCGACGACCTCCGGCTCGCCGCCGCACGCCGCACCGCGGACCTGGGCGCCGCGATCGCGGCCTACGCGGCCGGGCGGGGCGTCGACCCCCTGCACGCGCGGGTGGCCGGGGCGGCCTGGGCGGGGGCGCTCGTGGCGGCGGTCGAGGCGTGGGCCCGCGCAGGGGCGGAGCGGACGCGGCTGCCGGACCTGCTCGACCGCGCGCTGGCGCCGGTGCGGGGGGCGCTGGGCTGACGGGTCCCGGGGGACGGTCCGGGGCGTTCGGGACATCTCCGGCGCGCTCCGGGAGCCCCCTGTGGATGACGCCGGCGGCCGGGGCTGCGCGGCGCCTGGCGACTCGCGCATGACCAGCCACCCCGCTCCCGGGCACTCCCACCGACGCCCCGACGAGGGGGTGGCGGGATCGAGATGAGCAAGATAACTTGGCTGCACGGCGATGAGCCGCTGATCCTCGGCAGCGCGCACCGCCACCGGGTACCCGAGGAGGACGTCCGTCACGCCATCGACCACCCGGTCGCCGGCTTCGACGTGGGCGAGGGCATGACCATGGTGATCGGTGCCGACCGCACCGGCGCGCTGATCGAGGTCGGTGTCGTCGCGATGTACGGCGGCTGGTGCGTGGTCCACGCCATGCGCCCCGCGCGCCCGAAGCTCCTGAGGAGATGACCACCGTGCCCCGATCGCTCGACGAGATCATCGCGAGCGCGGACGCGCTCGCCGACCGGTTCGAGGCCTACGAGCCGGCCGAGGCGGACCGCGACTCCGTCGACCCGACGACGGCCCTCTGGCTGGCGGCGTCCCGGCGTGCCGCCGCCGAGCGGGACCTGGCGGCGGCCGTGGTGGAGGCCCGGCGGGCAGGCGTCCCGTGGAAGGTGGTGGGCGAGCTGGTCGGCACGTCCGGCGAGGCCGCCCGGCAGCGGTACGGACGGCACGCGGCGCGCTGACGACGTCGCCCGCCGTCCACCTGCTCGCCACGCGCCGGAGCCCGCGCGTGTGGCCCCGCCTCACCCGGTGTTCCTAGGATCGACCCCATGAGCGACACCGGACTGCGGCAGGCCCAGGACAAGATGGCGGCGGCCGGGGTGGCCCCGACCGCGATCGACGTCTTCACCCACTACTACCGGGAGCTCGAGGCGGGGGCCACGGGCCTCATCCCCGAGGACACCATCGACCCCCTGCTCGACCCCCCGCAGCTCGCGGACGTCGACATCGACCCCGAGGCCGCGCGCGAGGCGTTCGCGAGGACGGCGATCATCAAGCTCAACGGCGGCCTCGGCACCTCGATGGGCATGGACAAGGCCAAGTCCCTGCTCCCGGTGCGCGACGGCAAGTCGTTCCTCGACCTCATCGTCGAGCAGGTGCAGCACGCCCGCTCCGAGACCGGCGCCCGCCTGCCCCTCATCCTGATGAACTCGTTCCGCACCCAGGCCGACTCGCTCGAGGCGCTGGCCCGGCACGAGGGCCTGGCCGTGGACGACCTGCCGCTGGACTTCCTGCAGAACCAGGAGCCGAAGCTCCGCACGGACGACCTGACCCCGGTGACCTGGGAGGCCGACCCGACGCTGGAGTGGTGCCCCCCGGGCCACGGCGACCTCTACACGGCGCTGCTCGCGTCGGGCGTGCTGCGGCAGCTGCTGGACGCGGGCTTCCGGTACGCGTCGGTGTCGAACTCCGACAACCTGGGCGCCGCGCCGAACCCGACGATCGCCGGCTGGTTCGCGGCCTCCGGCGCGCCGTACGCCGCCGAGCTGTGCCGCCGCACCGCCGCCGACCGCAAGGGCGGCCACCTGGCGGTCCGGAAGTCCGACGGCCGGCTGATCCTGCGCGACACCGCGCAGACGCCCGCGGACGAGATGGACTACTTCACCGACGAGCACCGGCACCCGTACTTCCACACGAACAACCTGTGGTTCGACCTGGAGCAGATCGCGGCGGCGCTGGAGGCCCGCGGCGCGGTGCTCGGCCTGCCGCTGATCCGCAACGTCAAGACCGTCGACCCGACCGACTCCTCGTCGCCCGAGGTGTTCCAGATCGAGACGGCCATGGGCGCGGCGATCGAGGTGTTCGAGGGCGCGACCGCCATCGCCGTGGGTCGCGAGCGGTTCCTGCCGGTCAAGACGACGAACGACCTGCTGCTGCTCCGGTCCGACGCGTACGACCTCGGCGAGGACTCGACGCTGCGGCTCGCCGTCGACAAGGCGCCGCTCGTGGACCTCGACACGAAGGTCTACAAGACCGTCGGGAAGTTCGAGCAGCGGTTCCCCGCCGCCCCGTCGCTGCGCGGCGCGTCCTCGTTCACCGTGCAGGGCGACTGGACCTTCGAGCCGGGCGTCGTCGCGACGGGCGAGGCCGTCGTCGAGGCGGACGGCGCCCCCGGCACCATCCCGTCCGGCACCACGATCGGCGGCTGACCCGCACCGCACCGAGGGGGCCGCCCGTGGCGGACGTCGCGCCGACCGAGCAGGCCGGGGCGCGCCACGAGCGGTCCGCCCTGCTGGAGTCCGCGGTCGCCGCGGCGGTGCTCGGCACCGCCGCGGTGGTCGCGGGCCTGGTCTCCGGGTCGGCGGTCGTGCTCTTCGACGGCCTCTACACGCTCGCCGGGATCGCCCTCGTCGGCGTCTCCGCGCTGGCCTCGCGCGCCGCGGCCTCGCGACCCGGCGGGCGGTACCCCTTCGGGCGGCACGCCGCCACGCCGCTGGCGGTGGTCGTGCAGGGCGCCGCGCTGGTCGCGACGCTGCTGTACGGGGCGGCCGACGCGGTCGGGACGCTGCTGGCCGGGGGCTCGGACGCGAGCCCGACGACGATGCTGGTCTACGGCGGCGCCTCGGCGGTCGTGAGCGCGCTCGTGGCGTGGCGGCTGCGCCGGCGGTCCGGGGGCTCGGCGCTGGTCGACGCCGAGGTCGTGTCCTGGTGGGCCGGCGCGGCGATCAGCGTGGGCGTCGGCCTCGGCGGCGCGCTCGCCGCCGTCCTGCAGGCGGCCGGGCGGGACGCCGCCGCGGGCTACGTCGACCCCGTGCTGCTGCTGGTCGTGGTGCTCCTGGTGGCGCGCCTGCCGGTGCGGCTGCTGCGCGACGGCATGCACGAGCTGCTCGAGGGCGCGCCGCCGCCCGAGGTCGACGCGGCGGTCCGCGCGGCCGTCGACGCCGCCCGCACCGCGTTCGACCTGCCCGAGCCGCTGCTGCGCGCGACCAAGCTCGGCCGGCGGCTGTACGTGGAGGTGGACTTCGTCGTCGAGCCGGGCCGGTGGGACGTGGACGACGAGGACGACGTCCGGCGCGCCGTGGTCGGCCGGCTCCGGGACCTGCCGCTCGACGTCTGGGCGACGGTCGAGCTCACGGCGGACCCCGGCCTGGCGGCGTAGCCCGGGGCGGCTCAGCCGCGGCGGCGCCGGGCAGCGAGCAGGAGAGCGCCACCGGCCGCGAGCAGGAGCGCCGCCGCGGCCGCGAGCGCCCCGGCGTCCGCGCCCGTCACACCGAGCGCCGCACGGGCGCCGCCGGCCGCCGGGGACGCGCCGCCCGACCCACCCGGGTCCGCGCCGGGCGCCGTGGCCCCCGGCGCCGTCGCACCGGGCGTCGTCCCGCCGCCCGGCGCCGCCACCCGCAGCGTCACCGCGTCGGTCGCCACCGTGGCCGCCGCGTTCGCGACCACCAGCCGGATCATCAGCCCGTCGTCGGCAGCGACCGGCGTGTAGCTGACGGTGTGCCGCACCGTGCCGGAGGTCGGGGCGGCCGCGACCCGGAGCGCGAGGGCGCGCGGTGCGCCGACGCCCGCCTGGGACACCTGCGCCCCGTCGGGCAGGTCGCCCCAGGTCCGTCCGCCGTCGCGCGACGACTGCCAGGTGGCGGTCCCCGCGTCCGCGTCGACCACCCAGGACAGCGTGACCGGCCGGCCGGCGACGACCGGGAGGACGCCGTCGGCGCCCACGCCGCCGGGCTCGGACACCACCTCCGGGGCCGTCACGACGGTGAGGAGGGCCGGTGCGCTGGTGGCGGTCGCGGGCCCGGCGACCAGCGTCGACGCGGCGACCGCCCGGACGAGGGTGCCGTCGTCCGCCGCCGTGACCGGGAGCTCCAGCACGGGGCCGGTCGCGCCCGGGACCGGGAGCCACGCGGTGCCGTCCGCCGACCGCTCCCACGTGACCGTGGGCGCCGGGGAGCCGCTCGCGGCGACCTCGAACCGCGCGGTGCCCCCGTCCGGCACCGTGACGTCGGCAGGATCGCCCACCTCGGGCGGGGTGAGGACGCGCAGCACCGCGATCCCGCTGGCGACGTCGGCCGCCGCGGCGTTGGTCGCGAGCGCCCGGTACGACGACCCGTCGGCCTCCGCGGTGGCCGGCACGGTCAGGGTCCCGGACGTGCCGCCCGCGACGTCGGTCCACGCGCCGCCCGGGGCGCGGACCTGCCACCGGAGCGCGGGCGTCGGCGAGCCGGACGCGGCGACCGTGAAGGTGGCGGTGCCGCCCGCGTCCGCGGTCGCGTCGGCCGGCTGCGCCGTGAAGGTCGGCGCGGTGTGCACCGTCAGCGTGGCCGCCGCGCTCGGCACCTCGCCCGCCGCGCCCGTGGCCACGGCCCGGACGAGCAGGCCCTGGTCGCGCGGGTCGGCCGTGCGCTCGTAGACGGGGCCCGTCGCGCCGGGGACGTCGGTCCAGCCGCCGCCGTCGTCGGTCTGCCAGCGCACGGCCGGCGCGGGCTCGCCGGCCGCCTCGACCTCGAACCGGGCCAGGTCGCCCGCGACCACCGTGGCGTCGGCGGGGTCGCTGACCTCGGGACCCCACAGGACGGTCAGCGTGGCGGCGGCGGACACGACCGAGCCGGCGGCGCTGGTGGCCACGGCGCGGTAGCGGGTCCCCTGCGCGGCGCGCTCCGCCGGGACGACGAGCGTCGGGGAGCCGGCGCCCGGGACGGCCACCCACCCGGAGCCGCCCGGGGCGAGGACGTCCCAGCGCACCGTGGGCGCCGGGGTCCCCGAGACCGCGACGGTGAAGGTCGCGTCGGCGCCCTCGGGCACCGCCTGGTCCTGCGGGTCGGCCGTGACGACCGGGGCCGCGTGCAGGGTGATCGTGGCGGCGGCGCTCGCGACCTCGCCGACCGCGCCCGTCAGCACCGCCCGGACCCGCAGCCCCGCGTCGCCGGAGCCCAGCACGCGGTCGTAGGTCGGGCCGGTCGCGCCCGCGACGTCGGTCCAGACGTCCTGGCCGGCGGGCGCCGTCTGCCAGCGGACCGCGGGCGCGGGCGACCCGGCCGCGCCGACCGCGAACCGCGCCGTGGTCCCGGGCAGCCCGGCGGCGTCGGCCGGCGGGTCGGTGACCTCGGGTCCCCAGGTGACGGCGAGCGTGGCCGGGGCGCTGGTCGCCGTCCCGGCCGCGTTGCCCGCGACCACCCGGTACCGGGAGCCGTCGTCCGCGCGGGTGGCGTCCACCGCCAGCACGGTCCCGGTCCCGCCGGGCACGTCGACCCAGGACGAGGAGCCGGGGGCGGCGCGCTGCCACCGGACGGCCGGCGCCGGCGACCCGGCGACGGTCGTGGCGAAGGTGGCCTGCGTGCCCTCGAGCACGGTGGCGTCCGTCGGCGCGGAGACCGTGGGCGGCACGGGCTGCTCGAGGGTCGCCGTGGCGGTGCTCTGGTCGACGGTGGCCCGGACCGCGAGCGTGGCCCCGGCACCCCGGGTGAACCGCGCCGTTGCCGTGCCGTCCGCGGCGAGCGCCGGGTCGGCCTGGACCCCGGCCGCGTCGTCGACCGGGTCGAACGCCCAGGCCACGGCCCGGTCCGCGAGCGCGCCCAGCAGCGCGGCGGGCGCCGGCGCGCCGTCGGCGAGCGCCACCCGGGCGGTCGCGGTGACGGCGTCGCCGGTGACCGGCCGGTCCGGGGCCGCGTCCAGCGCGAGCGCGGCCCGCGGGGCCGTGGTGGTGACGCCCAGCGCACCGCACGCCGCGTCGGTCGCGCCGGCGGCGCAGCCCCACCAGCTCGCCGTGGCCGGCACCGGGCCCACCACGGACGCGGGGCGCGCGGCGCCGGTGACGCCGTCGGTGTTGCCCACCAGGACCGAGGACGCGACCGAGCCCGCCGCGAGCCAGAGCGCGCCGCCGTCGGCGTCCCCGCCGGACCCGGTGACGACGTTGCCCTCGACCCGGGACCCCGCGACCGCGGTGCTGCCCGTCGCCAGCACCGCCGCGCCGCGCGCCGCCGCGACGGACGCGGAGGTCACGGTGTTGCCGGTGAAGGTCGAGCCCTGCACGGTCAGCGCGGCGCCGTCGACGTACAGGGCGCCGCCGCCGAGCACGCCGGACCCGCTCCCGCCGGTCACCGTGTTGCCGTCGAACGTCGACCCGGTGACGACGACCGTGTCGGCGTCGTCGACGCCGAGCACCGCGATCGCACCGCCGGGCGCCCCGTCGGCCGTGTTCCCGCGGAACGTGCAGCCGTCGATCGTCAGCGCGCCGCCGGACATCTGCACCGCACCGCCGGGAGCCGTGGCGTCGCCCGCGCCGGCGGCGTTCGCGCTGCCGGTCACGACGCAGTCGCGCAGGGTGAGCGCGTCGGGCCGGTCGGGGTCGCCGGTGCCGGCGAGGACCGCGCCGCCGCCCCCGACCACCGCCGCGTCGGCCGCGCTCGGCACACCCCCGCGCAGCTCGACCTTCTCGACGGTGACGTCCACGCCGCCGACCAGGCCGGGGTCGAGGTCGAGGATCCGCCGGCCCGAGGCCGTGACGGTCCAGGTGCCGGGGGACGAGACCACGAGCGTCGCCGGCGCGGTGGGCGCGAAGGTCAGCGGTCCCGCGGCGAGGACGACGTCCGTGCCCGCCGGGACGGTCACGACCGCGTCCGTCTCGCCGGCGGCGCGGCAGAGCGCCTCGCGCAGCGTGGTGCCCGCGGAGCCGTCGTCGCACCCCGCGGTGAGCGCGGCGTCGGCGGCCGACGTCACCGCGATCGCCACCGGCTCGGCGGCGAGGGCCGCGGGCGCGCCGAGCGCCGGGACGCCGGGTGCGACGGTGCCGGCGCCGGCCGCGACGGCGGCGAGCACGAGGGTCGCCAGGGCGCGCCGGAGGGCGGGTCGCGGGGGGTGCACGCCGGAAGACTAGGTGTTTCACCCGAGCGGCGGACCCGTCGTCCGGGTGAACCCTCGTAGGCTCACCCCGCTCGTCGTCCCCGCTCGCCGCCCCCGCAAGGTCCAGGAGTCCCCGTGCCCACCCGCCGCACCGTGCTAGTGGCCGCCACCGCGGCCGCCGGCGTCGCCGCCGTGGGTGGCTCGGTGCTCGCGACGCGGCGCCCGACCATCCCGCTGACCCTCGCGGCGCTCCGGCCCCTCGTGGGCGACCGGTTCGAGGTCGACGGCCGCACCGTGACGCTCGCGGCCGTGACCGGGCGGGGTGGCGCCCCGGCCACCGAGACGGCCTTCGCGCTGCGGTTCACCGGGGCCGGCGACCTGCCCGGTGCCACGCGGTCGTTCGCGCACGCGGACGGCGACCTGGTCCTGCACGTCGAGCCGGTCGGGCCCGAGCGCAGCACGCTCGAGGCCGTCGTCGGCCGGACGGCCTGAGGCGAGGAGGACGACGTGGACCCGTACCTCGGCGACATCCGGCTGTTCGCGGGCACCTTCGCGCCCGAGGGCTGGGCCGCCTGCGACGGCCAGGTCCTCCGGATCAGCGAGAACGAGGCCCTGTTCACGCTGCTGGGCACCCGGTACGGCGGCGACGGGACCTCGACGTTCGCGCTCCCCGACCTGCGCGGGCGGTGGGCCGTGGGCCGCCGCGGCGCGAACCTCGGCGAGACCGGCGGCGCGGAGACGGTCGCGCTCACCGTGCCGCAGCTCCCGGCGCACACGCACGCCCTGCACGCCTCCGCCGCGGCAGCCACCCGCACCTCGCCGGGTGTGTGGGCCGCCGCCGCCGGCCCGGCGTACCTGCCCGGCGAACCCGGTGCGGGCGGTCAGACGATGGCCGGCGACGCCCTGGCGCCGAGCGGGTTCGGCGTCCCCCACGAGAACCTCCCGCCGTTCCTCGGGATGATCCACATCATCGCGACCGTCGGCATCTACCCGACCCGAGACTGACGGCAGGACATGGACCCCTACCTCGGCGAGATCCGCCTGTTCGCGACCGACTTCGTGCCGCGCGGCTGGCTGCCCTGCGAGGGCCAGACCGTGGCGATCAACCAGAACGCGGCGCTGTACTCGATCCTGGGCACGCAGTACGGCGGCGACGGCGTGTCGACCTTCCAGCTGCCGGACCTGCGGGACCGCTCCGCGGTGGGTGCCGGCGCGGAGGTCGCCGTGGGCCAGGCCGGTGGCACCGCGAGCACCGTCCTGACCGCGGCGCAGATCCCGCAGCACGCGCACCAGGTCCTCGGGTCGGCGGCGCCCGCCGACGCGGCGGAGCCGGCCGGCGCGCGCTGGGCGGCGACGGCCGAGCCGCAGTACGGCTCGGCCGCCCAGGTCGTCATGGCGCCGGGGACCGTGCAGGCCGCCGGGGGGTCCCAGCCGCACGAGAACCGGCCCCCGTACCTCGCGCTGACCTACGGCATCGCCGTCCAGGGCATCTTCCCCAGCCGGGGCGACGACGGCGGGCCCGCGTCCACAGCCCTCGTGGGCGAGGTGCGGCTGTTCGCGGGGAACTTCGTCCCGAGCGGCTGGGCGGCGTGCACCGGGCAGCTCCTGCCCCTCACGCAGAACACCACGCTGTTCGCCCTGCTCGGCACGACGTTCGGGGGCGACGGGCGCACCACGTTCGCCCTGCCGGACCTCCGCGACCGCACCCCGGTCCACGTCGGCCAGGGCAACCCCGGCCGGCGGGACACCGCGATCGGCGAGCCGGGCGGGGCCTCGCAGGTCGCGCTCGGCCCCGAGCACCTCCCGGCACACACCCACGCCGTCCGCGGGACCGGCGCACGCGGCACCACGGGGAACCCGTCCGGGGCCTCCTGGGCGGTCGCCCAGCAGGGGCGCGCGCGGCGCGATCAGTACACGACGGCCGGACCGACCGTGGGGATCGGCACGACCGGCCCGGCCGGCGGCTCCCAGCCGCACACGAACCGCTCGCCCTACCTCGGCGTCACGGCGATGATCGCGCTGAGCGGCGTGTTCCCGGCCCGTCCCTGAGCGACGCGGGCCGTCGACGCGCCACGACCGCCGCGACCCCGGAGGTCGTCCGCCCCGCGCCGTCCGACGCGCCCACCGCCCTGGCGACCCGCGCCCGGGAACCTCGCCACAATGGCCCCGCACCCCCGCGCGCCGCGTGATCGCGCGGATCCGCGGCGCCGGGACGCCGCCGTCCGGGCCGTCGCCGCAGGCCACGCGCGTGGAGTTGACATCCCGACCGACCGGTCGTAATTTCTCCCGTACCTACCAAGCGGTAGGTAGTGGTGACGCCGGCAGCGTCGGCGCCACGACGTCTCAACGTGGAGCCGTCCGACTCCCATGACGCCGAAGAAGGTACGCATGGACGCCCAGGCCACCGTCGCCGCCGAGGGCACCCCCTCGACGCGGGACGACATCGCCCCCGACACGGGAGCCCCGTTCACGCGGGCCCGCACCCTGCGCTTCGGTGCCGGGTTCTTCGCGTACGGCCTGCTCTGGATCGTCGGCCTGCAGATCGTCGCGGCCGTCCTGCTCCCGCAGCGCCTGCGCGACATCGGCGTCGACTCCCCCGAGACCCTCCTCGGCTCCATCAGCGCGATCACCGCGATCGTCTCGCTGGTGTCCAACCTGGTGTTCGGCAACCTGTCGGACCGCACCCGCAGCCGGTTCGGCCGCCGCACCCCGTGGATCCTCGCGGGCGGCATCATCGGCGGCGCCTCGCTGTTCGCGATCGGCGTCCTCACCAGCCCCGGGCTGATCACGCTGTCCTACTGCATCAGCATGGTCGGCCTGAACATGATGCTGGCGCCCGCCGTCGCGGTCCTCGCCGACCGCGTGCCCGGCAAGGTCCGCGGCACCATGTCCGCGTTCTACGGCGGCGGCCTCGCCGGCGGTGCGCCGATCGGCTCGCTGGTCGGCGCCGCGTTCATCACGCACTCGCTGCCGGGCTTCGTCCTCGGCGGTGCCCTGATGGCCGTCTCGGCCGTCATCGCGCTGGTGGTCTGGCCGCGGGAGCGGTCCGCCGTGGACCTGCCCCCGGCCGCCGCCGGCCTCGGCGAGCTGCTCAAGTCGTTCCGGCCGCCGCGCAAGGCGCCCGACTTCTACCTGGCCTTCGCGGGCCGCCTGTTCATGCTGGTCTCGTACCAGATGATCATGGCGTACCAGCTCTACATCGTGCAGGACCACGTCGGGCAGACCACCGCGGAGTCCGCCGCCACCATCGCCACGATGGCCGTCATCACGCTGGTCGTGTCCCTGGTCGGCTCCGTCGCCGCGGGCCCGATCTCCGACCTGATCGGCCGCCGCAAGCTCCCGGTGGTGCTGTCGAGCGTGCTGTTCGCCGTCGGCATCGCGATGCCGTGGATCTGGCCGACCCCCGCCGGCATGTTCCTGTTCGCCGGCATCGCCGGCCTGGGCTACGGCGTCTACACCTCCGTCGACCAGGCGCTGAACGTCGACGTCCTCCCGAACGAGGAGGAGGCGGGCAAGGACCTCGGCATCCTCAACCTCTCGACCACCGCCGGCCAGACCGTCGGCCCGCTCATCACCTCGGCGCTGGTCGTCGCGACCGGCGGGTACGGGCTGGTGTTCCCGGTGTCGATCGTCGCGGCGCTGCTCGGCGCGTTCTTCATCACGCGCATCCGGTCGGTCCGCTGACCTGACCCCCCGCGGCCGCGTGCCGCACGCCCGCCACGAGGCCCCGGGTCGGACACCACGTCCGGCCCGGGGCCCTCGTCGTGCGGTCCCGCGCTCACCCCGCCCCGCCGCCCTCGGCCAGCCGCGCCAGCGCGCCCAGGTCCGCGAGGTCCACCGCGCGCGGCGGGTAGCCCGTGTGGAACGCGACCTGCTGCGCGACGGACAGGCACCCGACCTCCCGGCCGCCGACGACCCCGGTCACGAGGCACCCCACCGGGTAGTCGAACGTCCCGCCGCCGAGGTCCGCCTGCGTCCCGCGCCCTGCCGCGTCGAACGCCACCGGGTGCAGGTCCACCCACCGCGCGCCCGGGGCCGCGAGCTCGACGCGCACCGGCCGCCAGTCGGTCTCCACGACGTAGCCGAGCAGGGCCAGCGCCCCGAGGGCGGCCGCCTCGCCCGCCGCGTCGACCGCCAGGTCGAGGTCGCGGTGCGGCCGGGTCTGCCGCCCGACGAGCGCGTCGACGCCCCAGCCGCCCGCCACCCACGCGCGGCACCCCGCGGCGTCGAGCGCGTCCAGGACGCGGTGCACCTCGGCCGGGTCCACCGGCGCCACCTCCCTCGGGTCCGCCGTCGACCCCCACTGTGCCAGCGCCGCGCGGGCCACGCCGTACACCCCCCGGACACCTCCGTCGGCCACACTGGCCCGCGACGGCCGGGCACGCGCCGCGACGACGGCACCCCGGGAGGGCGGCATGAGCGGCAGCACCGGCCTCGTCCGGCGCCTGGGCCTCGGCGACGCGGTGGTGATCGGTCTGGGCTCGATGGTCGGCGCCGGGGTGTTCGCCGCCTTCGCGCCCGCCGCGCAGGCCGCCGGCTCCGCGCTGCTGGTCGGCCTCGCGCTCGCCGCCGCGGTGGCCTACGCCAACGCGACGTCCTCCGCGCAGCTCGCGGCGCAGTACCCGGCGTCGGGCGGCACGTACGTCTACGGGCGCGCGCGCCTGGGCCCCTGGTGGGGGTTCCTCGCGGGCTGGTGCTTCGTCGTCGGCAAGACCGCGAGCTGCGCGGCGATGGCGCTGACGTTCGCGGCGTACGCCGTGCCCCCGGGCTGGCAGCGCCCGGTCGCGGCCGGCGCCGTCGTGGCCCTCACCGCCGTCAACCTCCGCGGCATCACCCGGACGGCGCGGCTGACCCGGGTCGTCGTGGCTGTGGCCCTCGGCGCGCTGGTGACCGTCGTGCTCGCCGGGCTCGCGGCCGGCGACCCGTCGTGGGCCCGGGTCGCGGTGGGTGCCGACCCGACGTGGTCCGGCGTCCTCGGGTCGGCGGGTCTGCTGTTCTTCGCGTTCGCGGGGTACGCGCGGATCGCCACGATGGGCGAGGAGGTCCGCGACCCGTCCCGGACGATCCCGCGCGCGATCCAGCTCGCCCTCGGCCTCGCCGTCCTCGTGTACGCCGCGGTCGCGGTGACGCTGCTGACGGTGCTCGGCCCGGACGCGCTGGCGGCGAGCGCCGCCCCGCTGGCCGACGCCGCGGCGGCGACCGGCTGGTCCTGGGTCGGCCCGGTGGTTCGGGTGGGCGCGGTCGCCGCCTCGCTGGGCGCGCTGCTCGCCCTGGTCGCCGGGGTCAGCCGCACCACCCTGGCGATGGCCCGGGAGGGCGACCTGCCCCGGCCCCTCGCCGCGGTGCACGAGCGGTACCGGGTGCCGCACCGCGCGGAGGTCGCGCTCGCCGTCGTGGTGGTCGCCCTGGTGCTCACCGTCGACCTGCGCGGGGCCATCGGCTTCTCGTCGTTCGGGGTGCTGCTGTACTACCTCGTCGCGAACGTCGCCGCGCTGACCCAGGACGGCGCGCACCGGCGGTTCCCGCGCGCGCTGCAGGTCCTGGGCGCGGTCGGGTGCGTCGCGCTCGCCGCGACGCTGCCGCCCGCGTCGGTCGCCGGCGGGGTCGCCGTCGTCGCGGCCGGGGTCGTGTGGCGCGCCGTCGCCCGGACCCGCGCCCGACGTGTGGGTGGCCCGGCGTAGCGTGCCGCGCACCGGCGCGCCGACCGGCGGCCCCGACGAGGGAGGCACCATGTCCGACGACGTCGCGCAGGACCGGCAGGACGGCGAGGACGCGCACGGCTGGTGGGGCCCGCCCGTCGCGGGTGACGAGGTCGCCTCGCTGATCGGCTCGCTCGAGCGGCAGCGGGCGACGTTCGCCTGGAAGGTCGGCGGGCTGGACCGCGAGGCGCTGTCCGCGACGCTCGGCCCGTCCGCGATCACGCTCGGCGGGCTCGTGAAGCACCTGGCCTTCGTCGAGGTGTTCCACCTGTGCACCCGCGTGGGCGGGCGGCGGCCGGGCGACCCGTGGGAGGCCGTCGACTGGGACGCTGCCCCCGACTGGCCGTGGACCTCCGCGGCGGCGGACGACCCGGCCTCCCTCTACGACCTGTGGCGGGACGCGGTGCTGCGCGCGCGGGAGTCGCTGGCCGACGCCGTCGCCGACGGCGGCCTGGACCGGCCGATCGCCTGGTCCGACGACCCGGGCGCCCGCCCGAACGTGCGCCGGGTGCTGGTCGACCTGATCGAGGAGTACGCGCGCCACGTCGGGCACGCGGACCTGTACCGCGAGGCGGTCGACGGCCTGGTCGGCGAGGACCCGTCGGAGGCGCCGGCGCTCTACCCGATCCCGGAGCGCGAGCGCCGGGGCTGACCCGGGCGGTCAGCCCAGCGGCGCGGGCTCGCGCGGCGCCATGCCCGCCGCGCGGTACGCGTCGTCCACCAGCCGCATCGCGGCCACGGCCTGCGCGGTCCCCGACACCGGGTCCCCGCCCCGTAGCACGGCGTCCGCGAACGACCGCAGCATCCACACGTACGACGCGGTCGGGTCGACCGGCTCCTCGACGACCCGCCCGTCGGCGCGCTCGACCACGATGCGCCCGCCGTTCTGCGGCCCGTACGGGCTGTGCACCGTGATCGTCCCGGCCGTCCCGACGATGCGCGCCCGGACGCTCTGGTCCTCCGACGCCACCATGCTGGCCCGCACGGTGCCGTCGACCCCGCCCGGCAGGTCCAGGTGCACGACGATCGACGCGTCCACCCCGTCGACCTCCACCGCCTCGGCCGACCGCACCGTGGGGGCGCCCAGCACGTGGGTGAGGAACCGCAGCGGGTACACGCCGAGGTCCATCAGCGCGCCGCCGCCCATCGACTCCTGCCACCGGATGTCCCCGCGGTCGGCGATCTCGACACAGAAGTCGGCCTCCGCGGACGTGACCTCGCCGATCGCGCCCTCCGCGAGCAGCTCGCGCAGCCGCGCCCACGACGGGTGGTGCTGCGAGTGGAACGCCTCCATCACGACCAGCCCGGTCCCCGCGGCGGCGGCCTCGACGTCCTCGGCCTCGGCGGCGTTCGCCGTGAACGGCTTCTCGCAGAGCACGTGCTTGCCGGCGGCGACGGCCCGGAGCACCCAGACCCCGTGCAGCGCGGCCGGGGTCGGCACGTACACCGCGTCGACGTCCGGGTCCGCGAGCAGGGCGTCGTAGTCGTCGAGCACGCGCGGGATGCCCTCGGCGTCCGCCATCTCCTGCGCCCGGGACCGGTCGCGGGCGGCGATGGCCGTCACCTCGACCTCCGGGACGGACGCGGCGGGCACGGCCACCGCGTCGTGCAGGATGCGAGCAGCACCGAGGACCCCGAGACGCACCGTCGACATGCCCCGCACCCTAGCCCGCGGGGGTCGGCTGCGGCGCGCGGTCCGCGGCGCCGACGGCCGCGCCGGCCGCCGCCCGCACCTCCTCCAGCGCCGCGACCGCCGCCGCGAGGGGCGCGTCGATGCCGAGCTCCCGGCGCGCGGCGACCGCGATCTCGATGTCCACCACCGCGGCGTCGGTGTTCCCGAGCGCGGCGTGCGCGCGCCCCCGGGCCAGGTGCGCCGTGGCCACGATCCGCGGCACGCCGAGCGGCGCGGCGAGGCGCAGCGCCTCGGAGGCCACCGCGCGCGCCTCCTCCCACCGCTCCGCCTCGACGAGGACCGAGGCGAGGTAGACGTGCGCGTTGGCCTCGGTGAACGGCGCGACCTGCGCGCGGGGCCGGGTGCGCGGGTCGGCGACCCGGGCGATCGTCGCCCGCACGGTCGCCGCGGCCTCGTCGAGGCGCCCGAGCCGCTGGCGGGCCTTCGCGAGCGACAGCATCGCCTGCGGCGCGCCCTCGTGGTCGCCCGCCGCCAGCATGCAGTCCACCGCCGCGGCGGCGTCCCGCTCGGCGTCCGCGAGGTCGCCCGACTGCGACGCGATCCAGGACCGGTAGCTCAGCGCCCAGCCCTCCTGGGTGGTGTCCCCGCACCGCCGCGCCGCGGCGAGCGCGCGGTCCGCCGCCGCGCGCGCCCGGGCCAGGTCCCCGCGGCAGATCGACTGCGCCCACGCGCGGTAGCCCTCGTGGACCGCGATCAACCGGTCGTCGCCCAGCGCGGTGGCCGCGTCGGCCGACAGGTCGAACACCTCCGCCCAGCGGTCCCACGTCGCCCAGAGGTCGGAGAACCAGTGCAGCGCGTCCGCCACCTCCGCGACCCGCGCGTGCGCGCCGGCGGCCGCCGCACGGCGGAGCGCGGACAGCCAGCTCACCGACTCGGCGCGCAGCCACGCCTGCGCGGCCTCCTGGTCGGGGAGGTCGACGTCGCGCTCCCCCGTGGGCGCGGGGGCCTCGTGGGCGTGGTCCGGCTCGAACCGGTACCCGGCGCGCACGGTCGTCCGGAGCAGCCAGTCGTCGGCGGCCGCGCGCGCCGCGGCGTGCGCGGCCGGCTCCTCCTGGTGCTCGAGCTCGGAGCGGGCGTAGAGCCGCAGCAGGTCGTGCAGCCCGTAGCGGTCGCCGGGCAGGTGCTGCACCAGGCTGAGGTCCACGAGCTCGTCGAGCAGGTCCTCGGTCCGCCAGACGGGCTCGCCCACCAGCGCGGCCGCGAGCCCGGCCCCGGTGGTGGGCGCGTCCACCAGGGCCAGCCGCCGGAACAGCCGCTGCGCGCCGGGGCCGAGCTGCTCGTACGACGAGGTGAAGGCCGCCCGCACCCGCAGGTCGCCCGCGGTCAGCGCGTCGAGGCGCCGCTCGTCGGCGGCCATCCGGCGCACCAGCCCGTCGATCGACCAGCCGGCCCGCGCCGCAAGCCGGTTGCCGGCGATCCGGAGCGCGAGCGGCACGTCGTCGCACAGCCGCGCGAGCCGCGCGAGGTCCTCGGGCGACCCGCGCCCGGGGAGGATCGCGTCGAGCAGGCCGACCGAGTCGCCGGGCGCGAGCCGGCCGAGCACCGCGCGGTGCTGCACGCCGTCGAGGCCCGCGAGCGCCCGCCGGCTGGTGACCAGGACGGCGGACGGCCCGTCGGCCGGGATGAGCGGCCGGACCTGCTCCTCGGACGCGGCGTTGTCGAGGACCAGCAGCACGCGCCGGTCGGTGAGCAGTCCGCGGACGTGCGCGCTCGCCTCGTCAGGGTCGGGCGGCACGGTCCCCGAGGCGAGCGCCTCCGCGACCCGCCGCACGGCGGCGTGCGGCGTGACGGGCTCGTGGTCGACGCCGCGCAGGTCCAGGAAGAGCCGCTCGGGGAAGTCGTCCCGCAGGTCGCGCGCCACCTGGGCGGCGAGGGTCGTCTTGCCGAAGCCGGGCGGCCCGGTCACGACGGCGACCGGGGCCGGGGCGTCCGGGCCGCCGCCCCGCAGCACCCGGCCGAGGCCCGCGCGCTCCCCGGCGCGGCCGGTGAAGTCGGGCACCCGGCGCGGGAGCGGCAGGGCGTGCGGGACCGCCGCCGCGGGACGACGGCGTCCCTCCCGGGCCAGGCGGAGCAGCGCGGCGCGGTCCTCCGGGCTCAGCCGCAGGGCGTCCGCGAGCGCCTCGACCGTCCGGTGCTGCGGGCCGCGGCTGACGCCGCGCTCGATGTCGCCGATCCCCCGGTCGCTCACCCCGGAGGCCGCGGCCAGGTCCTCGATCGTCAGGTCCGCGTCCTGCCGGTGCCGGCGCAGAAGCGCTCCCAGGTCGTCGTCCACCCTCGCCCGCCTCTGCCCCCGGCCGGCGAGCTCCCCGAGTTCTGCCGGACTTCTTCCTGGTCCGCGCGCGGCGCTGCGCGGTGCAATCGTCCCCGGGGGCGGACGCCGCGGGCAAGTGCCCGGGGCAGGTCGGTCCGCAGCCCCGACCGAGGAGGAACCATGCCCTACGTCAGCACGCCCGACGGTGCCGAGATCTTCTACCAGGACTACGGCCAGGGGAAGCCGGTCCTGCTGAGCCACGGCTGGCCGCTGAGCTCCGAGGCCTGGGCCTACGAGCTCAAGGTGCTCGCCGACGCCGGCTACCGCGCGATCGCGCACGACCGCCGCGGCCACGGCCGCTCGTCCCGCACCAGCGGCGGCAACGACATGGACACGTACGCCCGCGACCTCGCGTCGCTCGTCGAGCAGCTCGACCTGACGGACCTCACGGTCATCGGCCACTCCACCGGCGGCGGCGAGGTCGTCCGGTACGCCGCGCAGCACGGCAAGGGCCGCGTCACGAAGGTCGTCACCGCCGGCGCCGTCCCGCCGGTCATGCTGAAGTCCGAGTCGAACCCGGAGGGCACGCCCATCGAGGCGTTCGACGGCATCCGCGAGGGCGTCCTGCGCGACCGCTCGCAGTTCTACCAGGAGCTCTCCGTGCCGTTCTTCGGCGCCAACCGCGAGGGCTCGACGATCAGCCAGGGCCTGCGCGACGACTTCTGGCGGCAGAGCATGCTCGCCGAGCTCCAGGCCGCCTACGACTGCGTGGCGGTGTTCTCCGAGACCGACTTCACCGAGGACCTCAAGGCGCTCGACGTCCCGATCCTCATCGCGCACGGCGACGACGACCAGATCGTCCCGATCGCCGCGGCTGCGTACAAGTCGATCGACCTGGTCAAGCTCGGCACGCTCAAGGTCTACCCGGGCGCCCCGCACGGCATCTCCGGCGCCTACCAGGAGGCCCTGATCAAGGACATCCTGGCGTTCATCGCCGACTGACCCGCAGGCGTCGCCCGGTCCGCGCACCCGCTGTGCGCCGATCGGGCGACGCCCGTCAAGGCGCCGTCACGGCCCGCCGATGGGTGGGTCATGACGACCCGCCCGATCCGCGCGCTCGCCGTCGCCCTCCTCGCGGTCGCGACCCTGTCCGGCTGCTTCCGGTTCGACATGCGCGTGGAGGTCGGCGAGGACGACACCGTCGCCGGCTCGTACGTCGTCGCCGTCGACCGGTCGGTGCTGGAGATGACCGGTCAGGACGTCGACGAGCTGCTCGGCACCGGGGCGGACGGCCCGGGCGGTCTGCTCGGCGAGGACGGCGGGGTCCAGGTCCGCGAGGAGCCGTACGAGGACGAGGACGTCGTCGGCCGCCGGTACGTGTTCGACGCCGTGCCGTTCGCGGTGTTCAACGGCGAGGACATGACCCTCGCGCACGCCGACGGGCGCTACACGCTCGACGGCACGCTGCCCGCGTCGACCGCGGGGTCCGACCTCGGGACGTCCGTCCAGGCCGACATCCGGATCGCATTCACTTTCCCCGGCGACGTCCAGGAGAGCAACGGCCAGGTCGACCCGGACGACCCGCGCACGGTCTCGTGGACCGGCGACGGGACGCAGGACCTCGTGCTGCGGGCCGTCGCGTCGGAGCCCGGCGCCCCGTGGCTCGGGCTCGCGATCGCGGGCGGGGCCGGGGTGCTGCTGGTCGGCGGTGCCGTCGTGCTCGTGGTGCTGCTGGTGCGCCGCCGGCGGTCGCGGTCCGCCGCGGCCCTCGCCGGCCGGTACCCGCCGGGCGGCTCGGGCGGCCCCGCGGCCCCCGGCGTCCCCGCCGCCTGGCCGACCGACGGGGCGCCGCGCACGCCGCTCGCGTGGACCCCGGACCCGGCGCCGGGGGTGCCCCCGGGTGCCGTCCCGCGCCAGCCGCCGCCGGGGCTCCCGCCGTACGGCGGCTGAGCCGCCGGCCGGCCGCGCCCTACGCTGGACCCGTGCGCCCGTTCTCCCAGGTCGACGTCTTCACCGCCGAGCCCTACCGCGGCAACCCCGTCGCGGTCGTGCACGACGCCGACGGCCTCACCGACGCCCAGATGGCCGCGTTCGCCCGGTGGACGAACCTGTCGGAGACGACGTTCCTGCTCCGCCCCACCGACCCGGCCGTGGCGGACTACCGGCTGCGCATCTTCACGCCCGGCGGCGAGCTGCCGTTCGCGGGGCACCCCACGCTGGGGTCGTGCCACGCCTGGCTCGCCGCTGGCGGGCGGCCGGCGCGCGACGACACGATCGTGCAGGAGTGCGGCGTCGGCCCGGTCGTCCTGCGCCGCGGCGCGCGCGGGCTGCAGTTCGCCGCCCCCGAGCCCCGCGAGGACGCCCCCGTCGACACGGCCACCCTGGACCGCCTGCTCGCCGCGCTGGCCCTGCCCGCGGACGCCGTCGTCGACCACCGCCTCCTGGACAACGGCCCGCGGTGGCACGTGCTGCTCCTCGACTCCGCGGACCGCGTCCTGGGCCTGCGCCCGGACTGGGCCGCGATCGAGGGCGTCGACGTCGGCGTGGTCGGGCCGCACCCGGACGGCGGCGAGGCGGCGTTCGAGGTGCGCGGGTTCGCCCCGGGCATGGGGCTCACCGAGGACCCGGTCACCGGGAGCCTCAACGCCTCGATCGGGCAGTGGCTGATCCGCACCGGGCGCGCCCCGCAGCGGTACGTCGCGGCGCAGGGCACCGCGCTCGGGCGCGCGGGCCGGGTCCACGTCGAGCGCGACGCCGACGGCACCGTGTGGGTCGGCGGCGCCACCGTGACGTGCATCGAGGGGAGCGTCCGGGACTGACCGCGGGGCTCGGCGGGGGGCGCCCGGCGGGCCGGCGCCCGGCGCGCGGGCCTGCGGCATCGCTGCTTGGCTGGACGGCATGCGGACCACCACGCGGACCCTGACCGTCGCCGTGTGCGCCCTCGCCCTCGCGGGCTGCACGTCGGCGGACCCGGCCACGCAGGACCCGGGCGGCACGGCGGCGGAGCCGGCGCCGACGACGTCCGGCCCGGCCGCGACCGGCGACCCGACGACACCCGTCGCCACCGACGCCCCGCCGGAGGTCATGCTCCCGGAGACGTCCTGGCAGGGCACCGGCCCCGAGGGCCCGCGCGAGGAGTCGGCCGGCGTCGTGGCGTGGCGGCTGCCGGAGTCGTGCGACGCGGGCACGCCGACGGAGGCGGTCGCGATGCGCACGGTCGCGCAGGGCTCCGGCGAGGCGGAGTCGCCGGTCGGGGTGCACCAGGTGGTGCTCCTCCCGGACGCGGACGCCGCTGTGGCCGAGGTCGACCGGCTGACCGCCGCGCTCGCCGCCTGCACGCGGTACGCCTCCGACAGCGCCACCACCTCCGTGGTCGAGCAGGTCGAGGTCGGCGCGCAGGGCGTCGGTCTCGCGACCGACTACTACGGAGCGTCCGCGGAGGGCTCGATCGACGACGCGGTCGGCAGCTACCTGGCGCTGACCCGGCGCGGACCGGCGATCACGCTCGTCGGGTTCGAGGGCGGCGAGGGCACCATCGCGACGGAGCGCGCGACCGCGACCGGGCTGGCGCAGGAGGCGTGGGGCCTGCTCTGCGCGTACGACGAGGCCGGGTGCTGATCGCGCGCCGAGCGGGGCGGTCGTACCCTCCGACGATGGCCGACATGGTGGAACGCGACGTCCGAGAGCTCCGCACCGCGGGCTCCGAGGTCCCGCTGCCGGGGTCCTGAGCGTGGCCGCCGCTGCCGCCCGCACGAGCGCGGGTCTGCTGCTGCACCGGCCGGCGCCCGGCGGTCCCGAGGTCCTGCTCGGGCACATGGGCGGCCCGTTCTGGGCGCGGAAGCCGCACGGCTGGACCGTCCCCAAGGGCGAGCCGCTGGACGGCGAGGACCCGCACGCCACCGCCCTGCGCGAGTTCGCCGAGGAGGTCGGCGTCCCCGCGCCCGACGGCGAGGACGTCGACCTCGGCGAGGTCCGGCAGCGCGCGGGGAAGGTGGTCCGGGTCTGGGCGCGCGCCGCCACCCTCGACCTCGACGCCCCGCGCGGACCGGTCAGCGAGGTGACGGTCGACTGGCCGCCGCGCAGCGGGCGGACGGTCACGTTCCCGGAGCTCGACGAGCTGCGGTGGCTGCCGGTGCCGGAGGCCCGGGAGCTCGTCGTCACGGCCCAGGCGGAGTTCCTGGACCGGCTGCTGGCGCACCTCGCCGGGCGCTGAGCCAAGGCCCGTCGTGCGGGCGCCGAGTCGTCCACAGGTGTCGTGGTCGTGCGGCGTCCCCAGGCCCGGCTGGTGCGCCGGGGGCGTGTCGGTGGCCGTCGGTAGCGTCGTTCCATGGCATCTGACCTGCAGGAACACCCGGAAGGCGACCCGGTCGCCGCCGTGGTGCTGCCGGTCTACGGGCCCGACGGGACGTGCCTGACCGACTTCGGCCCGGACCCCGTCGTGGCCGCCGGCGGGACACCGAGGACGGGTGAGCAGCGGCAGGTCGAGGCGATCGCGGCGTGCCCGCCGGGGCCAGAGCTCGACGCCTGGCTGCGAGGGTTGGATCTGCACGTGCTGTCCTCGACGGTGCTGGTCGAGGTGATCGCCGCGCAGGACCGGGTCGAGAGTCATCAGCACGCCCGCAAGCTGGCCATGGTCGCCGAGCTCGCCTCCCGGGAGGAGATGAGCCCGGAGTGGTCGCCGCTCGCCGGTGCCCCGCCGACCCAGGCGTGCGTGGCCGGGGACGAGCTGGCGATGCGCCTCGGGTGGCCGCGGGTCACCGCGACGAAGACCGTGCAGCGCGCGTTGGTCCTCGACGGGCTGCTCGGCGCGACCCGGGAGGCGTTGGAGACCGGGCACCTCGACGCGGCCAAGGCCGGGGTGCTGGCGGCGGCGCTGACCGACCTGCCGTTCCAGGTCGCGCACGCCGTCGAGGACGCCGTGCTCCCCGACGCCGACCAGTGCTCGGTCGCTCAACTCCGACAGCGGGTCGAGCGCGAGATCCGGCTCGTGGACCCCGACGGCGCCGCCGACCGGCACGACCGGGCCCGGTGCACCCGAAAGGTCTCCCACCCCCGCCCGCAGCCCGACGGCATGGCCTCGATGTGGCTGGTGCTGGACGCGGCGGACGCGCTGCGGGTCGACGGGGTCCTGACCCATGCCGCCAAGACCGCCAAGGCCCTGGGTGACGACCGCACCTTGGACCAACTCCGCGCCGACGGGCTGCGGGACCTGGTGGTCGGGGACGTGCCTGCATCTGACGGGCCGGCGTTCGAGGTCCACCTGACCCCCGGCGTGCCGGTGCCGCCGCAGCCGAAGCGGTCGTGGAACGGGGCGCTGTTCATGGACCGGGACGGTCTGGTGCTCGCGCGCCCGGTCGAGCCGATCCCGGTCGCCACCCTCACCCCGCTCGGTGACGCGGCCGCGCACCCCGGGCCCGACCTGCGCCACCCCGCCTCCCGGCGCGGAGCACCAGACGGACCGACCGGGACTCAGACCGACACCGGGACCGATATCGAGGCTGACGCCAGGACCGCGATCGAGGTCGAGACCGGGGTCGAGACCGGCACCGAGACCGGGGTCGACACCAGGACCGGCACCGTCCCCACGGCGCCCGGCGCACCGACCGGGGCCGCCGAGCCTGCCATCGTGCCCACCGGGTCCGCGCCCGCGCGTCGCGCCTGCACCCGCTGCGCGGGCCGACCGGGCGCCGAGGTCCGCATCACCATCCCCGCCTCGACCCTGCTCGGCCTGGACGACCAACCCGCCCACCTCGACGGGCACGGACCCATCGACGCGGTCGCCGCCCGCGCTCTCGCCGCCGGCGGGGTCTGGCAGCGGATCGTCACGGACCCGCTCACCGACCGGGTCCTGGACGTCGGCCGCGAACGCTACCGACCACCCACCGCCCTGTCCGAACTCGTCCGCACCCGCGACAAGACCTGCGCCGCACCGGGCTGCACGGTCCCCGCCCGCGGCTGCGACCTCGACCACACCCAGGAGTTCCACCCCCAACCCTGCGCCGACCCCGACGCGCCCCTGGGGCGGACAGACGCGGACAACCTCGGGCCTCTGTGCCGCCGGCACCACCGCCTGAAGACCGACGGAGGGTTCCGGCTGCGCCAGATCAGCCCCGGGCTGTTCGAGTGGATCACCCCGACCGGCCACCGGTACCTCACCCGGCCCGGCACCGGGCAGTCCCACGACGCCACCGCCGACCCGCACGACGAACCGCCCCCGTTCTGAGTCGAACGGGCCGGCTCGGCCGACGGCGTCACGACCGCGTCCGTCGAGCCGACCGCGTGCGCTGAGGCGACGACGTGCCGGGCGCGTCCGCTGAGCCGACGCGCCCGCTCCGAAGTGAGCACTCCTGCCCGGACTCGCGCCCGCCAGGGCGCCCCATCGCCGTCCGGACGCCCGCGGGGCGGCGGGCTCACCGCCCGCGCACAGGGGCGTGTCAGTGGTGGGTCGTACGGTTCGGGGCATGAGCAGGCGGCCGATCGACCACGAGCGACTCCGGGAGATCCACGCGCGGTTCTCGGCGACGCCGCCGCCGCGCACCCTCGCGGAGCAGGACGCCTACGACCAGCTCGAGGCCGAGCTCATCGAGGCGATGGGGCTGACCCGCGACGAGTTCGAGCGGATGTCCGCGACGTACGCCCAGCTGCGCCGCGCCAGCTGACCCCCGGACGCGCACGTCCGGTCACCGGTCGGCGTCCTCCTCGCGGCCGTCCGAGAGCGTGCCGCATCACCAGACCGGCGGCCGCCGGTCCGGCCACCGCAGCCGCTCCTCCAGCTGCGCCGCGAGCGCCAGCAGCACGTGCTCGCCGCCGGGCCGCCCGACGAGCTGGACGCCCATCGGCAGCCCCGCGGGCGCGCCGGCGTCGGGCTCGGTCCAGTGCGTCGGCACCGTGATCGCGGGCAGGCCGCAGACGTTGAGCATCGACGTGTACGGCGTGTACTCGCACTGCTGGGCGAAGTTCCGCTCCGGGTCCTCGGCGTCGTACCAGCCGAGGGGTCGCGGGGTGAGCGCCATCGCGGGCAGCAGCACCGCGTCGTACTCCTCGACCCGCGCGACCATCGTCCGCTCGAAGGCCGCGAGCGCCCCGACCGCCTCGACGAGCTGCCGTGCGGGGACGGCCCGGCCGCGCTCGATCAGCCACTGCGTGAGCGGCTCCAGCAGCGCCAGCCGCTCGGGGTCGTCGATCGGGACGGCGGACGCGCCCGCCATCCACAGGGTCCGGAACGCCGGCGCGTAGGCGGGGTCCGGCTCCCAGGTGCCGGCGTCGACGACGGCGTGGCCGAGCCCGTCGAGGGCGGCGGACCCGGCGTCGAGCGCGGCCCTCGCCTCGGGGCCGAGGACGATGTCGTACGCCCCCTCCCAGGCGCTGAACGTGCTGACGCCGATCCGGAAGGCCGCCCGGCCGTCCGGGGTCCGCCCCTGCTGGGCGGCGTCCAGGTAGGAGCCCCGCGGGCCGGCGGCCGTGCGCAGGGTCCGCGGGTGGTCGACGGTCCCGTCCGCGCGCCGCGGCAGCATGCCCTCGAGCAGCAGCGCGGCGTCCGCGGTCGCGCGGGCGATCGGGCCGTGCACGACCAGGCCGCCCAGCGACTCCACCCCGCCGCCGGCCGGCAGCAGCCCGCGGGTGGTCTTGAGCCCGACGAGCCCGCAGGCCGCCGCCGGGATGCGGACCGACCCGCCGCCGTCGGACCCGGGGGCGACCGGCAGCAGCCCGGCCGCCACCGCGACGGCCGCCCCGCCGCTCGACCCGCCCGACCCGCGCGACGGGTCCCAGGGGTTCCGCGCGGGCGGGCCGACGAGCGTCTCGGTGTACGAGGGGAAGCCGAGCTCGGGCGCCGCGGTCTTGCCGAGCGACACGATGCCGGCGTCGTCGAGGACCCGCGTGATGTCGCTGCTGACCTCGGGCACGTACCGGTACCGCCCGGCGAACGCCCGCGAGCCGAAGCCCGTGGGGACGCCCGCGCGGTCGGTGAGGTCCTTGTCCGCGGTGGGCAGGCCCCAGAGCGGAGCGTCCGGGCCGGGGCGGGCGTCGCGGCGCAGGGCCGCGGCGCGCTCCCGGGCGAGGTCCGGCGTGACCGTCGCGAAGGCACCCAGCCCGGGGTCGCGGTCCGCGATGCGCTCCAGGTAGTGCTCGGCGAGCTGGGTGGGGTCGACCTCGCCGGACCTGAGCAGGTCACGGAGGGCGACGGCGGTCATCTCGTGCAGCGCGGTCACCCGGCCAGCCTAGGCACGCAGCGGCGCGCAGGGCCGCGGCGCGGAGGGCCCGGGGCGCGGGGTCGGGGCCCGGGGCGAGCACCTACGCGGCGGCCCGCAGCACGACCGGGCGCGACCGGGGCGCGACCCGGCCGCGGGAGCATGGCCCCATGCGCACCGACGTCACGCTCGAGGACCGCCTGCCCACCCCGTCGGAGCACCGCCGCCTGGCGGAGGCCGTCGGCTGGGCCCACGCGTTCGACTGGCCGTCCCAGGCCGCGTCGCTGGCCGGCTCGACCCTCGGCGTCGTGGCGGTGACGGCCGACGGCGAGGCGGTCGGCATGGCGCGGGTCGTCGGGGACGGCGTGAAGTACTTCATGGTGCAGGACGTCGTCGTGCTGCCCGACCACCAGGGCCGGGGCATCGGGCGGGCGCTGCTCGCGCGGGTGCTCGACCTGATCGCCCGGCGCGCGCCGGCACCGGCGTTCGTCACGCTGTTCGCGACGGCCGAGGGCAGCGCGCTCTACCGGGCGGCGGGGTTCGAGGTCGGCGACATGACGGGCATGGTCCGGGTGGTCGACCCGCGGTCCTGAGCGCGCCCGCGGCACCCTCGGCGGCTTCCGCACGCTCGGCGCCCTCCGCGCGCCCTCCGCGCGGCCCGGCCCCCTCAGCCGCCCTCCGGCACCAGGCGCAGCGTCACGTCCGCGACCTGCGGACCCACCACGGTCCCGACGATGCGAGGGCCGTGCCGGTCGTACTTCGCGTGGTACGCCGCGTCGACGGCGTCGTGCGCCGCGGGGTCCCCGGCCACGAACCGCACCTCCTTGGTCACGCCGCCCGCCTCGATGCGCCCGCGGCCCGCGGCCTGCGCGCGGCGGAACCAGCCGTTCCCCGGGCCGTACGCCGAGCGCACCACGAGGTCGTCCCCGACCCGCACCACCCAGATGGTCGCGGCGGGGCGCAGCGAGCCGTCCGGCCGGTACGAGGCGAGCCGCAGCTCCTCCGCCCGGCCGACCCGGTCGAGCTCGTCGGCGGTCCAGCCGCTCACCGCGCCCCACCCCCGTCGTACTGCATGTCGGCGACCGGCTCCGCCCAGGTGGTCTCCGAGCCGTCCCGGGCGTCGGTCGTCTCCCACATCGCGAGGTGCTCCATGAAGGCGTCGGGGCCGGCACCGTGCCAGTGCTCCTCGCCCGGCGGGCACCAGACGGTCTGCCCCGGCACGGCCTCGAGCACGCGGCCGTCGCGGGTCCCGACCCGGGCGACGCCCTGCGTCACGCGCAGCGACTGCCCCACCGCGTGGCTGTGCCAGTGCGTGCGCGCACCCGGCGCGAACCGGACGACGTTGACCCGCAGCCGCGACGGGGCGGGCGGCGCGGCGAGGACGTCGAACCAGACGTCCCCGGTGAACAGGGCGGACGGGCCGGCGGTCGTCGGCTCCTGGGTGCGGATCTCCACGCAGGTCTCCTCGGTGCGCTCCGGCGCCGCGCGGACCGCGGCGCACCGTCCCAGCAGACACCCGGGCCGTCGCACCCGGGAGGCCCCGCCGTGACGGGTACTGGCAGGACCTGCCAGCCGCGCCGCGCCGGACGTACCGTCGAGGCATGGACAACCGCGACGAGGTGCGTGACTTCCTGGCGTCCCGCCGGGCGCGGATCACGCCCGCCCAGGCCGGGCTCACCGCCTACGGGTCGAACCGTCGCGTCGCCGGCCTGCGCCGCGAGGAGGTCGCGATGCTGGCCGGGGTGTCCTCCGACTACTACGTGCGCCTGGAGCGCGGGAACCTGTCGGGCGTCTCCGAGTCGGTGCTCGCCGCGATCGCCCGGGCCCTGCAGCTCGACGAGGCGGAGACCCTGCACCTGCACGACCTCGCCCGCGCAGCGGGCCCCCGCACCGCGCGCGCCCGCCGCCGGCCCACGCCGCCGGTGCCGCCGAGCGTCCAGGTGATGCTGGACGCGATGACCGGCGCCCCGGCCGTCGTCCGGAACGACCGGCTCGACATCCTCGCGACCAACGCGCTGGGCCGGGCGCTCTACGCGCCGCTGTTCACCGGTCCGTCGCACGTCGAGGGCCGCCCCGCCAACCACGCGCGGTTCGCCTTCCTGGACCCCGCCGCGCACGACTACTGGGTCGACTGGGAGAAGGCCGCGAAGGACACGGTCGGCATCCTGCGCGGCGTCGCGGGTCGCGATCCCCACGACAAGGCGGTGCACGACCTCGTCGGCGAGCTGTCCACCCGCAGCGAGGAGTTCCGCGAGCGCTGGGCCCGGCACGACGTGCACCTGCACCGCGGCGGCCTCAAGCACATCCAGCACCCGGTCGCCGGCCGGCTGGACCTCATGTACGACACGCTGCCGATCGCGCAGGCGCCCGGGCTGACGATGCTCGTCTACACCGCCGGTCCCGGGACGGCGTCCGCCGACGCCCTGCAGCTGCTCGCGAGCTGGTCCGCGAGCGCGGACGGCGAGGCGGCGCAGCAGCCCGCGCCCGCCACGCCCGCCACGCCCGCGACCCCCACGACCGCCGTCGGCTGACCGCGGCCGCCCCCCGCACCCTCCCCACGCACGACCCCCGCACCCGGCCGACCCGGCCGGGCGTCCCGTCGACCCCCACGGAAGGCACCGCCATGCACACCCGCACGCTCGGACAGGGTCTCGAGGTCTCGGCCGTCGGCCTCGGCGCGATGGGCATGTCCATGTCCTACGGCCCGAACCCCGGCAGCCGCGACGACATGATCGCGGTGCTGCGCGGCGCCGTGGAGCTCGGCGTCACGTTCGTCGACACCGCCGAGGTGTACGGCCCCTACGTCAACGAGGAGCTGGTCGGGGAGGCGCTGGCGCCGCTGCGCGACCGGGTCGTCGTCGCCACCAAGTTCGGCTGGGACATCGCCGACGGGCGGATGGTCGGGCTGAACTCGCGCCCCGAGCAGATCCGCGCGGTCGCCGAGGCGTCGCTGCGCCGGCTCCGGGTCGAGACGATCGACCTCTTCTACCAGCACCGGGTCGACCCGGACGTGCCGGTCGAGGACGTCGCCGGCACGGTCGGCGAGCTCGTGGCCGAGGGCAAGGTGCGGCACCTCGGGCTGTCCGAGGCGGGCGCGGCCACCATCCGGCGCGCGCACGCCGTGCACCCGGTCACCGCCGTGCAGTCGGAGTACTCGCTGTGGACGCGCGACCCCGAGCCCGAGGTGCTGCCGACCTGCGCGGAGCTCGGCATCGGGTTCGTGCCGTTCAGCCCGCTCGGCAAGGGGTTCCTCACCGGCACGGTCGACTCGTCGACGACGTTCGCGGAGGGCGACATCCGGCACCGGGTGCCGCGGTTCACCGCCGAGAACCGGGACGCGAACGAGGCGCTGGTCGCCCGGGTGCGCGCGCTGGCCGAGACCCGCGGGGCGACGCCGGGTCAGGTCGCCCTCGCGTGGCTGCTCGCGCAGCAGCCGTGGATCGTGCCGATCCCGGGGACGCGGCGGCTGTCGCGGGTGCAGGAGAACGCGGACGCGACGACGGTGGCCCTGTCCGCGGACGAGCGGTCGGAGCTCGACGCGCTCGCGGCGACGCTCGGGGTGTCGGGCAACCGGTACGACGACGCGGGCATGGCGATGGTCGGCCGCTGAGCCCGCCGGCGCCCCCGCGCCCCCGCAGCGAGGTCAGGCGCGCGGGAGCGGGCGGGGCTCCCCCGCCGGCTGGTCCGGGAGCAGGGCGACCACCGTGGTGAGCACCCCCCACGCCAGCGCCGGGCGGGTGTGCGCGAACCGCACGCCGGCGGCCCGGCGGCGCTCGCCGCGGCGGAACACCGCCCGCTCGATCGCGACGACCGACGCGACGGAGCCGGCGAGCACCGCGGCGCCCGCGCCCACCGCCGAGGCGCGGGCGCCCGGCGACATCGAGCCCCACATGGCCGGCCAGTCGACCTGCTCGGCCTGGGGGTCCTGCGCGTCGGCCGCGCGCTGGGCGCGCACCTCGGCGAGCCCTCGGCGCATGTCGGGAACGGACGTCGCGACGACGACGGCGGTCAGGGCGGCCTTGGCCCAGCCGCGGGCCGCGCGGGACCGGATGAGGTCCGGCGCGGCGTAGTAGGCGGTCGCGGCCAGTCCGCCCAGCGCGGCGTTCAGCACGCGGGGGGCGGGCGGGGTGGACGGCATGACGGGTCCTCCGGGGTGGTCGACGGGTCGTCCCGCCACGCTAACCAGCGGGCCCTGCCGCCCACATCCGCCCTGCGGCGGAGCGCGCGTGGTCCGTCCGGCGTACCGCTCCCGGGCGGGCCGGCACCGCGATCCCGCCGCCGGCCCCGGGGCACCCGGACGGGCGAACGCCCTGGACAGCGCCTCCCCCCGCTGGCGAGCCCCTCGGACCCGGGCGATGATCGCGGCCGGAACCGCCCCCCGGCGCGTCCGCCGATCCCCGAGCCGCGAGGAGACCCATGCCCGACGGCACCCGCCCCGTCCGCCTCCAGGACACCAGCCCGCCGCCGGACCTGCTCCTCGCCCCGCTGCCGGCGACCGTCGCCGACGCGCTCCGGGCGGCCGCCGCCTGGCCGGAGCACCTGCGCCCCGGCGCCAGCGCCACGGCGGCGCTCTGGGAGCTGCTCGCCACGCTCGGGGCGCACGACCTCGCGGTCGCGCGGGCCGTGGAGCCGCACCTCGACGCCCGCGCGATCCTCGACCAGACCGGGACCGGCACCCCCCTCGACGCCGGCGCGACCACCTGGGGCGTGTACGCGGCCGAGGGCCCCGGCCCCGCGCTCACCGCCACCGCCGACGCCGACGGCTGGCTGCTCGACGGCACCAAGCCCTGGTGCTCGCTGGCGGGCGAGCTCGACGCCGCCCTCGTCACCGCGCGCCTGGCGGACGACGACACGCGCCGCGGCCTGTTCGCCGTCGACCTGCGGGCGCCGGAGGTCCAGCCGGTCGACGCCCCGTGGCCGTCACGCGGCCTCGCCGAGATCCCGAGCACCCCGGTGCGGTTCGACCGGGCGCGGGCGACGCTGGTCGCGGAGGGCTCCTGGTACCTGGACCGACCCGGCTTCTGGTGGGGCGCGATCGGGGTCGCGGCGTGCTGGTTCGGCGGCGCCGTCGGCGTCGCCCGGCGCCTGCACGCGCACGCCGCCGCGCGGCCCGACGACCGGCTGCTCGCGATGCACCTGGGCGCGGTCGACGAGCGGCTGGCCGCCGCGCGCGTGGTGCTCGCGGACGCCGCCGCCCGCGTCGACGCGTCGGGCGCCGCCACCCGCGGCGGGCTCGACCCGGAGCCGGAGGCGGACCGCGCCGCGGGCCGGGTGCTCGCCAAGCGGGTCCGCGCCACCGTCGCCCGCACCTGCGAGGACGTGCTCCGGCTCGCCGGTCACGCGCTCGGCCCCGGACCCCTGACGCAGGAGCCCGGGCACGCCAAGCGGGTCGCCGACCTGGAGGTCTACGTCCGGCAGCAGCACGCCGAGCGCGACGACGCGTCGCTCGGCGGCCTGCTCGCGGCGGGACCGGCGCCGTGGTGATCTTCGACGGCCGGGCGGGCGGCACCCCGGCCGGGATCTGGGAGGCCTCCGCGCGGTTCGCCGCCCTGCCCGGGCTGGCGCTGCCCGCCGGCCGCACGGTGGTCGTGGCGGCGCACCCCGACGACGAGACCCTCGGCGCCGGCGGCCTGCTGCACCGGCTCGCCGAGGCCGGGCGGCCCGCGGACGTCGTGGTGGTGACCGACGGGGCGGGCTCGCACGCCGGCTCCGCCACCCTGGCGCCGGAGGACCTGGTCCCGATGCGGGCGCGCGAGCTGGCCGCGGGGGTCGCCGTGCTGTCCCCCGGGTCGGCCGTCACCACGCTCGGCTTCCCCGACGGCGGGACGCGCGAGCACCGCGAGGCGGTCGCGGCGGCGCTGCGCGCGGCGGTCGGCGACGAGCCGCTCGCCGTCCTGGTCGCGCCGTGGCGCGGCGACGGCCACCGGGACCACCGCGTCGTCGGGGAGGTCTGCGCCGAGCTGGCGGCCGAGACCGGCGCGCAGCTCCTGGAGTACCCCGTGTGGCTGTGGCACTGGGCGACGCCGGACCACGCCGACGTCCCGTGGGACCGGCTGCGGGCGCTGCCCCTCGACGACCGGGACCTGACCGCGAAGCGCCGCGCGCTCGCCCAGCACGTGACCCAGACCCAGCCCTGGTCGCCCGCGCCCGAGGACGCCGCGCCGCTGCACCCGGAGTTCCTGCGGAACTTCGACCGGGACGTCGAGCCGTTCGTGGTCGCCGACGACCTGCCCGCCGGGGTCCCGCCGGAGTACTTCGCCGGGAAGTACGAGCGGCGCGACGACCCGTGGGGGCTCGCGACGCGCTGGTACGAGGAGCGCAAGCGGGCGCTCACCCTCGCGGCGCTGCCGGCGCGGCGGTACGGCTCGGTGCTGGAGGTCGGCTGCTCGGTCGGCACCCTGACGGCCGGGCTGGCGGGACGGAGCGACCGGCTGCTGGCGACCGACGTCGTGCCGGCCGCGGTCGAGGCGGCCCGGGAGCGCGTGGCCGACCAGCCGCACGTGACGGTCCGCCGGCACGACGCGCGGTCCGGCGTCCCGGCGGGGCCGTACGACCTCGTCGTGCTGTCCGAGGTCGCGTACTACCTCACCCGGCCCGAGCTGCTCGACCTGGTGGAGCGGCTGCGTCCGGAGCTCGCGCCCGGCGCCACCGTGCTCGGCTGCCACTGGCGGCACCCCGTCGCCGAGCACGCCCAGACGGGCGACGACGTCCAGGCGACGCTCGACCGCGCGCTCGACCTGGCCCGCGTGGCGTCGTACCGGGACGCGGACGTGGCGCTCGACGTGTGGTCCGCCGACCCGGCGTCCGTCGCGGAGCGCGAGGGCCTGCTGCCGTGAGCCCGCGCCCGGCCGCCGCGCGCCCGCCCGTCGAGCGGCTGCTGGTCGTCGTGCCCGTCCACGACGAGGAGGAGCTGCTGGCCGCGTGCCTGGCGTCCGTCGCGGCCGCCGCCGACGCCGCGGGGGCCCCGGTGGACGTGGTGGTCGTCCTCGACGACTGCCGCGACGGGTCGGCCGCGGTGGCCGCGACCGCGGGCGTGCGCACGCTGACCGTCCGGGCGGGGGCCGTCGGGGCGGCGCGCGCGGCCGGGGTCGGGACCGGCCTCGCCCTGCGCGCGGACGACCCCCGTGCGGTGTGGATCGCCTGCACCGACGCCGACACCGTCGTGCCCCCGCACTGGCTGCGCGGGCACCGCGCGCTCGCCGACGCCGGCGCGGACGTCGTGGTCGGCACCGTCCGCCCCGACCCGCGCGACCTCACGCCGCGGCAGCTCGCCGCGTGGCGGGCCACCCGGGTCCCCGGCCGGCCGAACGGGCACGTGCACGGCGCGAACCTCGGGATCCGCGCCGACGCCTACCTCCGCGCGGGCGGCTTCGCCCCGCTCGTCGAGCACGAGGACGTCGACCTCGTGGCGCGGCTGCGGGCCGACCCCGAGGTCGTGGTGCGGGCGTCCGACGAGGTGGACGTCGTGACGTCCGGCCGCACGGTCGGCCGCACCCCCGGCGGCTACGCGGGCTACCTGCGGGACGCGTTCCCCGCCTGACCCGCGTCCCCACCGTGCCGGGGCCCGTCGGCGCCCGGCACGGGCTCCCCCGCCACCTCGGCGTCGAACCGGACCGGCCCGGCCCCGCGCCCGCCCAGCACGTCGTCCGGGTTGAGCAGCGCGCAGGCCCGGAGCGACAGGCAGCCGCACCCGATGCAGCCGGCGAGATCCCGCTCCAGGCGCTCGATGGTGCGCCGGCGCTCCTCCAGCCGCTCCTTCCACCCCCGGGACAGCCGCCGCCACTCCCCGGTGGTCGGCGCGCGGTCGAGCGGCACCGCGGCGAACACCTCGCTCAGCTCGGCCAGCGGCACGCCGAGCCGCTTCGCCACGACGATCAGCGAGATCCGCCGGAGCATGTGCCGCGCGTACCGGCGCTGGTTGCCGGCCGTCCGGGTCGACACGATGAGGCCGCGGCGCTCGTAGAAGTGCAGGGCGGAGACGGGCACGCCGGTGCGGCGGCTCACCTCGCCGACGGACAGCGTGTCGTCCGGCTCCACGGGCCTCCTCGGTGCGACGCGACGATCGGCCTCAGTCCCCGTGCACCTGGAGCGGCAGCGTGGCGATCACGGGGTGGTCGAACGCCTGCGCCCCGGTCCGCGCGGCACCGCCCGGCGAGCCGAGGGTGTCGAAGAACTCGACGTTGGCGCGGTAGTACTCGCTCCACTGCTCGGGGACGTCGTCCTCGTAGTAGATCGCCTCGACGGGGCAGACCGGCTCGCATGCCCCGCAGTCGACGCACTCGTCGGGGTGGATGTACAGCGAGCGCTTGCCCTCGTAGATGCAGTCGACCGGGCACTCCTCGATGCACGCCTTGTCCTTGACGTCCACGCAGGGCTGGGCGATCACGTACGTCACGGGGCCTCCGTCCGGGCCCGCGCCCCGGCGGCCGGGCCCGCGTCGACGCTAGGACCTCAACCATGGTCGAGATCAAGGCGCGGTGGCCGAGGTCACACCCCGCGGTCCAGTGCCGCGAGCCACCGGCGGAGCAGCCGCTCCAGCTCCGCGGCGTCCTCCTCGGGGCCGAGCAGGTCGAGCAGCCGCCGCTCGTTCGCCATGTGCGCGGTGAACGCCGCGTCGATCACCTCCCGGCCGCGCGGCGTGAGCGCGACGACCCGCCCGCGGCCGTCGACGGCGCTCGGCCGGCGGGTGACCAGGCCGGCGCGCTCCAGGCGGTCGACCCGCTTCGTCATCGCCCCGGTGGTCACCATCGTGTGCGCCGCGAGGTCGCCCGGAGCCCGCTCGTACGGCTCCCCCGCCCGGCGCAGCGCGGCGAGCACGTCGAACTCGCCCTCGCCGAGCCCGTGCTCCCGGTAGACCTCGGTGATCTCGCCGGTGAGGGCGAGCGCGAGCCGGTGCAGCCGGCCGATGACGCCCTGCGGGCGCACGTCGACGTCCGGCCGCTCGCGGGCCCACTCCTGCTGGATGCGGTCGACGTGGTCGGGTGCCATGCCCACCATCATATCTTCCGCGGAAGGTATAGTCGCTTCCGTGGAAGACAACCGCCGGTGGCTGCCGGTCGCCGCGATCGCCCCGGTCCTGTGGGGCAGCACCTACTACGTCACCCGGCACGCCCTGCCGGCCGACAGCCCGCTGTGGGGCGCCCTGCTCCGCGCGCTGCCCGCGGGGATCGTGCTTCTCGTGCTGGCGCGCCGGCTGCCGCGCGGCTCCTGGTGGTGGCGGTCCCTGGTGCTCGGCACGCTCACCGTCGGCGCGTTCTTCGCGCTGGTCTACGTGGCCGCGCAGGCGCTGCCCAGCAGCATCGCGTCGACCGTCATGGCGGTGGGGCCGGTCGCGATGATGCTGGCGGCGTGGGTGCTGCTGGGGCAGCGGCCCCGGCTGCGCGCGGTGGTCGGCGGCGTGCTGGGCGTCGTCGGCGTGGCGGTGATGCTGCTGGGCGGCGGGGACGGCGTCGCGCTCGACCCGCGCGGGATCCTCGCCTCGGTCGCGGCGATGCTCATGTCGTCGGTCGGCTACGTCCTGGCGAACCGCTGGCAGGGCGAGGTCGAGGTGCTGCCGCTCACCGCGTGGCAGCTCGTCGCCGGGTCCCTCGTGCTGCTGCCGGTCGCGGTCGCCGTCGAGGGGGCGCCGCCGGCGCTCGACGGCACGGCGGTGCTCGGGTTCGCGTACGTCTCGCTGGTCGCGACCGCCGTGGCGAACGTCGCGTGGTTCGCGGCGCTGCGGCACCTCGGGCCGTCGACGGTCGGGCTGGTCGGGCTGCTCAACCCGGTGACCGGCGTGCTGCTCGGGACGGTTCTGGCGGCGGAGGTGCTGTCCTGGCGCCAGGCCGCGGGGATCGCGGTGGTGCTCGGCGCGATGGCGCTGGGCGCGACCCGCGCGCGGCGGCGCGTCCCCGACGGCGTCGAGGGCGCGGGTCACCCCGCCGGCTCCGCCGCCCCCTCCGGCGCGAACCGGTAGCCCATCCCCTGCTCGGTCAGCAGGTACCGCGGCGCCCCGGGCTCCGCCTCCAGCTTCTTACGGAGCTGCGACAGGTAGAGCCGCAGGTAGCCGGACGACGTGACGTGGTGGGTGCCCCAGATCTCCGACAGGATCGTCTGCCGCGTGACCAGCCGGCCGGGGTTCCGGACGAGGATCTCCAGCACCTGCCACTCCGTCGGCGTGAGGTGCACCGGGCCCACGCCGTCGCGGGTCACGACCTTGGCCGCCAGGTCCACCCGCACCCCGCCGAACGTGACGACGGGTGCCTCGTCGTCGGGCGCGCCGGAGCGCCGCCCGAGCGCGCGCAGCCGCGCGAGCAGCTCGTCCAGGTTGAACGGCTTGGTCACGTAGTCGTCCGCGCCGGCGTCGAGGGCCTCGACCTTGTCGTCCGACCCCGTGCGGCCGGAGACGACGAGGATCGGCGCCTGGGTCCAGCCGCGCAGCGCCTGGATCAGGGCGATGCCGTCGAGCCGCGGCATGCCGAGGTCGACCAGGTACAGGTCGGGGCGGTGCGCGGCGGCGCGGTCGATCGCCTCCGTGCCGTCGGAGGCGGTGAGCACCTCGTAGCCCCGGGCGCGCAGCGTGATGCGCAGCGCACGCAGGATCTGCGGGTCGTCGTCGGCCACCAGGATCTTCACGGCCGGACCTCCGCGGGGTCGAGGGCGGTCGGCAGCCCGACGACCATCGTCAGGCCGCCGCCGGGGGTGTCCTCGGGGGTCAGCGTGCCCCCCATCCCCTCGGCGAACCCGCGGGACAGGGCGAGCCCGAGGCCGAGGCCGGCGGTGTTGTCGGTGTCGCCGAGCCGCTGGAACGGCACGAACAGGTCCGCGCGCCGCTCGGCCGCCACGCCCGGCCCGTGGTCGACGACCCGGATCTCCACCCGGTCCGCGAACGCGCTCGTGGTCAGGCGCGGGCGGCACCCCGGCGGGCTGAACTGGACGGCGTTGGCCAGCACGTTGACCACCACCCGGCGCAGCAGGGCGGGGTCGGCCTGCACCCGCGGCAGGTCGGGGTCCAGGTCCAGCTCCACGTCGTCGGGACCGAGGTGCAGCTCGTCGAGCGCGGGCAGGATCACGTCGTCCACGTCGGTGCTGGTGCAGGAGACGCCGAGGACGCCGGCCTGCACCCGGCTGACGTCCAGCAGGTCCGTCACCAGCACGGTCAGCGTGTCGAGGCTCTCCTCGGCCGTGGCGAGCAGCTCGGCGCGGTCGGCGGGCGACCAGTCGACGTCGTCGGCGCGCAGGCTGCTGACGGCGGTCGCGGCGGCGGTGAGCGGGCGGCGCAGGTCGTGGCTCACCGCGGAGAGCAGCGCGCTGCGCACCTGGTCCGTCTCGAGCAGCGGGGCGATCTCGCGCGCGGTCGCGGTGAGCCGCTCGTGCTCGAGCGCCGCGGCGGCCTGGGTGACGACGACCGGGAGCAGCCGGCTCGCCGAGCGGTCCAGGGGCGGGCCCGCCAGCTCGAGGGTCGCGTCCGCGGTCACCGGGACCACCACCGGCGCGGACGCCGCCGACGCGTCGCCCTTCTCCACCCGGAGGGCACCCGCCACCCGCAGCCGCACGGCGTCCAGGCCGAACGCCTCACGGGTGCGGGCCAGGAGCGCGCCGAGGGCGTCCTCGCCCCGCAGCACGCCGCCGGCGATGCCGATCAGCATCTCCGACTCCGCGGCCGCCCGCTGCGCGACCCGGCTGCGCCGCGCGGCCTGGTCGACGACGAGGCTGACCAGGGCGCCGTTGGCCACGTACAGCGCGAGCGCGAGCGCGTGCACCGGCTCGCTCACCGTGATGGTGTGCACCGGCGCGACGAACACGTAGTTGAGGGTGAGCCCGGACATCAGCGCGGTGAACAGCGCCGGCCACAGGCCGCCGACCAGCGCGATCACGACGACGAGCAGCTGGTAGGCCAGCACGTCGCTGGCGAGCGACTGCTCGTTGCGGGCCACGACCAGCAGCCAGGTGAGCAGCGGGCCGAGCACGAGGGCGAGCAGGAAGCCCAGCACCCGGCGGCGCACGGTCAGCGCCCCGGTGAGCCGCGGCAGCGCGAGCCGGGTGCCGGCGGCGGCGTGGTTGACGATGTGCACGTCGATGGCGCCGGCCTGCCGGATGACCGTCGCGCCGATGCCCGGGCCGGTGAGCGCCGCCTTCAGCCAGCTCCGCCGGCTCAGCCCGATGACCAGCTGCGTCGCGTCCTGCCCGCGCGCGAACCCCACCAGGGCGTCGGGCACGTCCTCCCCCACCACCTGGTGGAAGCTGCCCCCGAGCTGCTCCGCGAGCGCCGCCTGCGCCGCCAGCGCGCCGGGGCTCGCGTCCCGGAGCCCGGTCTGGGCGGAGACGTGCACCGCGAGCAGCTCCCCGCCGGCCGACCGCGCGGCGATCCGCGCGCCGCGGCGCAGCAGCGTCTCCCCCTCCGGGCCGCCGGTCAGCGCGACCACCACCCGCTCCCGGGCCTCCCAGGGCGCCTCGATCGCGTGCTCCGCCCGGTACGTGCGCAGCGCGGAGTCCACCTCGTCCGCCAGCCAGAGCAGCGCCAGCTCCCGCAGGGCCGTCAGGTTCCCCAGCCGGAAGTAGTTCGACAGCGCCGCGTCGACCCGCTCCGCGGGGTACACGTTGCCCTCCGCCAGCCGGTCGCGCAGCGACTGCGGCGCGAGGTCCACCAGCTCGACGTCGTCTGCGGCGCGGAGCACCGCGTCCGGCACCGTCTCGCGCTGCGGCACCCCCGTGATCGTGCGCACCACGTCGTTCAGCGACGCGATGTGCTGGATGTTCACCGTGGTGACCACGTGGATCCCCGCGTCCAGCAGCTCCGCCACGTCCTGCCAGCGCTTCTCGTTCCGCGACCCGGGGGCGTTCGTGTGCGCGAGCTCGTCCACCAGCGCCACCACCGGTCGTCGGACGAGCACCGCGTCCAGGTCCATCTCCGCCAGCCGCACCCCGCGGTGCTCGACCTCGGCGCGCGGCACGACCTCCATGCCGTCCAGCAGCGCGGCCGTGGCGGCGCGGCCGTGGGTCTCCACGACCGCGACCACCACGTCCTTGCCGTCGCGGTGCATGTCCCGCCCCGCCTCGAGCATCGCGAAGGTCTTGCCGACCCCCGGCGCCGCGCCGAGCAGGACCCGCAGCCGCCCCCTCGGCACGCCTCAGCCCGCCAGCCGGTCGAGCGCGAGGTTGAGCTCGAGCACGCGCACGCCGGCCTGGCCCAGGAAGCCCAGGTCCGGCCCGGTGGTGGCCGCCGCCACCAGCCCGCGGACCTCGTCCTCGGACAGGCCGCGCTCGGCGGCGACCCGCGGGACCTGCAGGTCGGCGTACTCCGGGCTGATCTGCGGGTCGAGGCCCGACGCCGAGGCGGTCAGGGCGTCGGCGGGCACCGCGGCGGGGTCGACGTCCTCCAGGTCCGCGACGGCGGCGCGGCGGTCCTCGATCGCCGCGACCAGGTCCGGGTTCTCCGGCCCCAGGTTCGACCCGGACGACGCGGCCCCGTCGTACCCGTCGCCGGCCGCGGACGGCCGGGACTGGAAGTACTGCGGCAGCGGCGCGCCGTCCGCGTCGGTGAACGACTGGCCGAGCAGCGACGACCCGACGACGGCGCCGTCCGCCCCGGTCACCAGGGACCCGTCGGCCCGCGCCGGCAGCAGCCGGCCCAGCCCGGTGACGAGCAGCGGGTACGCGACCCCGAGGATGACGGTGAGGACCAGCATCGCCCGCAGGGAGACGACGAGGTGCGACCAGGTGGTGCGAGGGGAGCTCACGGCTCTCTCCTTCAGTCCGAGGGGGTCAGAAGCCGGGCAGCAGGCTGACGAGCAGGTCGATCAGCTTGATGCCGAGGAAGGGCGCGACGACGCCGCCGAGGCCGTAGACCAGCAGGTTGCGGCCGAGGATCGACGACGCGGCCGCGGCGCGGTACCGCACCCCGCGCAGAGACAGCGGGATCAGCGCGACGATGACCAGCGCGTTGAACACGATCGCGGAGAGGATCGCGGACGCGGGCGACGACAGCTGCATGATGTTGAGCGCCGCCAGCCCCGGGAACACCCCGGCGAACAGCGCCGGGATGATCGCGAAGTACTTTGCCACGTCGTTCGCGATGGAGAACGTCGTCAGCGCGCCGCGGGTGATGAGCAGCTGCTTGCCGATCCGGACGACGTCGATCAGCTTGGTCGGGTCCGAGTCGAGGTCGACCATGTTCCCGGCCTCCTTGGCGGCCGAGGTCCCGGTGTTCATCGCCACGCCGACGTCGGCCTGCGCGAGCGCGGGGGCGTCGTTGGTGCCGTCCCCGGTCATCGCGACGAGGTTGCCGCCCTCCTGCTCCCGCTTGATCAGCGCGAGCTTGTCCTCCGGGGTGGCCTCCGCGAGGAAGTCGTCCACCCCGGCCTCGGCGGCGATCGCCTTCGCGGTCAGCGGGTTGTCGCCGGTGATCATCACGGTGCGGATGCCCATCGCGCGCAGCTCGGCGAACCGCTCGGCCAGGCCGTCCTTGACGACGTCCTTGAGGTGCACAACCCCGAGGACCCGGCCGCGGCCGGACCAGTCCTTCGCCGCGACGACCAGCGGGGTGCCGCCCTCGGACGAGATGCGCTCCACGTGGCCGTCGAGCTCGCGGCGCACGGCGGCGGGCAGGGCGCCCTCCTCCTCGAGCCACGCGACGACGGCGCTGCCGGCGCCCTTGCGGATCCGGGTGACGTCCGGCAGGTCGACGCCGCTCATCCGGGTCTGCGCGGTGAACGGCACGACCTCCGTGCCGGCGGCGATCGTCGCGGCGTCGCCCGCCACGCCCTGCTCGGCGGCGAGGTCGACGATCGACTTCCCCTCCGGCGTCGGGTCGGCGGCCGAGGCCTGGGCGGCGGACCGCACCAGGTCGTGCGCGTCGACACCGCCCAGCGGCAGGAAGGCGACCGCGCGGCGGTTGCCGTAGGTGATGGTGCCGGTCTTGTCGAGCAGCAGGGTCGTGACGTCGCCCGCCGCCTCGACGGCGCGGCCGGACATCGCCAGCACGTTGCGCTGCACCAGCCGGTCCATGCCGGCGATGCCGATCGCGGACAGCAGGGCACCGATCGTCGTCGGGATCAGGCACACCAGCAGGGCGATCAGCACCGGCACGCTCACCGAGGCCCCGGAGTACCCGGCGATCGGGTTCAGCGTGAGCGCGACGACCACGAACACGATCGACAGCGACGCCAGCAGGATGTTCAGCGCGATCTCGTTCGGCGTCTTCTGCCGGGCCGCGCCCTCGACCAGCGCGATCATCCGGTCGACGAACGTCTCGCCGGGCTTGGACGTGATCCGCACGACGATCCGGTCGGACAGCACCCGGGTGCCGCCGGTGACGGCCGACCGGTCGCCGCCGGACTCCCGGACCACGGGCGCCGACTCGCCGGTGATGGCGGACTCGTCGACCGAGGCGATGCCCCAGACGATGTCGCCGTCGCCCGGGATCAGCTCCCCGGCGGTCACCACCACCACGTCGCCGAGCGCCAGGTCCGGCGAGGCGACCGGCCGGGTGCGGGCGCGCTCGGCACCCGGGTCGCGCACGGGGTCGTACCCGTCGACCACCGCGGCCGTGGTGCTCGACCGGGTCTGCCGGAGGCTGTCCGCCTGGGCCTTGCCGCGGCCCTCGGCGACGGCCTCCGCGAAGTTCGCGAACAGCACCGTGAGCCAGAGCCACACGGCGATGCCGGCGGTGAACGTGGCCGGCGTGTCGGTCCCGCCGGACTGCTCGGGGCCGCCGGTGAACGGCTCGACGACCGCCAGGACCGTGGTGAGCGCCGCGCCGACCTCGACGACGAACATCACCGGGTTGTGCCACATCAGGCGGGGGTCGAGCTTGCGGAACGTGTCGGGCAGCGCCTCCCGGGCCTGCGCGAGGCTCAGCCCGCGGGGGCGGCGGGGGGCGGGCGCGGCCGGGTCGGCCGGGCCCGTCGTCGGGGCAGCGTCGTGCTGCAGGGCAGTACTCATCGACGTCACAGACCTTCCGCCAGGGGACCCAGCGCGAGAACGGGGAAGTAGGTGAGGGCGGTCACGATCACCGCGACGCCCGTGAGGAGGCCGACGAACTGCGGCCGGGAGGTGGGCAGGGTGCCGGCGGTGGCCGGGACCTTGTCCTGCGCGGCGAGCGAGCCCGCGAGCGCCAGCACCAGCACGATCGGGACGAACCGGCCGAGCAGGATCGCGACGCCCAGCGCGGTGTTGAACCACGGGGTGTTCGCGGTCAGGCCCGCGAAGGCCGAGCCGTTGTTGTTCGCCGCGGACGTGAACGCGTACAGCACCTCGGAGAAGCCGTGCACCCCGGGGTTCCAGATCGACGTGGACTCCACGGACTCCCGCACCGCCGGGACCGCGAACGACAGCGCGGTGCCGGCCAGGACGAGCGTCGGGGTCACCAGGATGTACAGGGACGCGAGCTTGATCTCGCGCGGGCCGATCTTCTTGCCCAGGTACTCGGGCGTCCGCCCGACCATGAGGCCGCCGACGAACACCGCGATGACCGCGAGCACGAGCATCCCGTAGAGCCCCGACCCGACGCCGCCGGGGGCGATCTCGCCGAGCATCATGTTGAGCATCGGGAACAGCCCGCCGAGCGCGGTGAACGAGTCGTGCATGCCGTTGACCGCGCCGGTCGACGTCAGCGTGCTGACGCTGCCGAACAGCGTGGTGGCGGCGACGCCGAACCGCTGCTCCTTGCCCTCCATCGCCGCGCCCGCGAGCTGCGGGGCGGTGCCCGCGCCGTGGCTCTCGACGACCGTGAGCAGGACGGTGCTGGCGAGGAAGATCGCGCCCATCGCGGCGAGGATCGCGTAGCCCTGCTTGTGCGAGCCGACCATGCGGCCGAACGTGCGCGGCAGGGAGAACGGGATCGCGAGCATGAGCACGACCTCGAACAGGCTGGTCCAGCCCGTCGGGTTCTCGAACGGGTGCGCGGAGTTGGCGTTGAAGAACCCGCCGCCGTTCGTGCCGAACAGCTTGATGACCTCCTGCGAGGCCACGGGTCCGCCGGGGATCGACTGCACGCCGCCGGCCAGGGTCGTGACGTCCGTGGGGGCGGCCCAGTTCTGGATGACGCCGCCGGCGATCAGGACGCCCGCGCCGAGCACCGCGACCGGCAGCAGCACCCGCAGCGTGCCGCGGGTGAGGTCCACCCAGAAGTTGCCGATCGTGCCCGTGCGGCGGCGGGCGAACCCGCGCACCAGGGCGACGGCGACCGCCATGCCGACGGCCGCCGACACGAAGTTCTGCACCGCCAGGCCGAGCACCTGCACGGAGTACCCGAGGGTCTGCTCCGGCGAGTACGACTGCCAGTTGGTGTTGCCGACGAAGGAGGCCGCGGTGTTGAACGCCAGGTCGGGGCGGACGGCCGGCAGCCCCAGGTCCCAGGGCAGCCAGGCCTGCGCCCGCTGCAGCAGGTAGACGAGCAGCAGCCCGACGAGCGAGAACGCCAGCACGCTCCGGACGTAGGAGCGCCAGGACTGCTCGGACCGGGAGTCGACGCCGACCAGCCGGTACAGCACGCGCTCGACCCGCAGGTCGCGCGGCGAGGTGTACACGTGGGCCAGGTAGTCGCCGAGGGGCCGGTACAGCGCCGCGACCACGACGGCCACCAGCAGCAGCTGCGCGGCGGCCAGCCAGCCGGCCATCAGAACCGCTCCGGCTTCACGAGCGCCCACACCAGGTAGACGACCGCCGCGACGCCGAGCGCCGCCGCGACGAGGTCGAGGACGATCACAGCCTCTCGACCCCCGCGGCGACGGCGCTCACGAGCGCGAACAGGGCGACCGCGGCCGCCACGAACACCAGGTCCAGCACGGGGGGACTCCAGACGTCGAACCGAGCCGGCGGGCCCCGGGGTGGGCACCCTGCCGGCGGACCCGGGTCGGTTCCCCGGGCCGGGTCCCATCCGACTCCCGCCCGGCCGCGCCGGCGGCCATCCTCACGGGTTCCATACGGGCCGCGGCCGGTTCCTGACGGATCGCGTGCGGAGGACCTCCGGGTCAGCCGACGTCGAGCCCCACGGCGCGCGAGCAGCGCCCGACCTCCTCGGCGGTGAGCGCCAGGTCGGCCGCCTGCGCGGAGTCGGTGATGGACGCCGGCCGCCGGGCGCCGGGGATCGCGACCAGCACGTCGCTCAGCGCGAGCTCCCACGCGAGGACGACCTGCTGCGGGCTGACCCCGTGCGCCTCGCCGACCTCCCGGAACACGGAGAACCGGTCGCCGACGCCGCGGCCGCCGCCGCCCGTGCCGCCGAGCGGGCTCCACGGCAGGAACGCGATCCCGTGCTCCTCGCAGTACCGCAGCTCGTCGTAGCTGCCGGGGTGCCGCGGGGAGAACTCGTTCTGCACGCTGACCAGGCCGCCGTCGCCCAGCACCTGCTGCGCGATCTCGATCTCCTCGACGCTGGCGTTGGAGATGCCGATCTCGCGGATCTTGCCCTCCTGCTTCAGCGTCGCCAGGTGCTCCATGATCTCGCCGTAGACGAGCCACCGGTCGGGGCGGTGGTACTGGTAGAGGTCGATCGCCTCGACGCCGAGCTCGCGGAGCGACTTCTCCACCGCCGACCGGAGGTAGGCGAGGGAGCCGTCGCGGCCCCACTGCTCACCCTCGCTGCGGGTGATGCCGCCCTTGGTGGTGATCAGCAGGCCGTCGGTGTCGCCGCCCCAGGTGCGGACGGCCTCCGCGACGAGGCGCTCGTTGTGGCCCATCTGGTCCCAGGTCGGTGCGTAGATGTCGGCGGTGTCGATCAGCGTGACGCCCGCGTCGAGCGCGGCGTGCACCGTCGCGATCGCCTCGTCGTGGTCCGGGTAGACCTTGTCGTTGTTCATCGACATCGGCATGGCGCCGAGGCCGATCGCGGAGACGGTGTACGGGCCGATGCTGCGGTGCTGCACGGGTGCTCCTTCGCGCGGGGTGCCGCCCCGCGGCGGGCTGCGGCGGGGCCGGGGCCCAGCATCCCGCCGCCGCCCGCCGGGAGCATCCCGACGCCCCTCAGCACTCCACGACGTTGACGGCGAGACCGCCGCGGCTCGTCTCCTTGTACTTCTCGCTCATGTCCAGGCCGGTCTGCCGCATGGTCTCCACCACGGCGTCGAGGGAGACGATGTGCGACCCGTCCCCGTGCAGCGCCAGCCGGACGGCGGTGACGGCCGTCGTCGCCGCGATCGCGTTCCGCTCGATGCACGGCACCTGCACCAGCCCGGCGATGGGGTCGCAGGTGAGCCCGAGGTGGTGCTCCATCGCGATCTCGGCCGCGTTCTCCACCTGCTCCGGCGTCCCGCCCAGCACGGCGCAGTACCCGGCGGCGGCCATCGCGCACGCCGACCCGACCTCCGCCTGGCACCCGCCCTCGGCGCCCGAGATCGACGCGTTCGCCTTGATCAGCGACCCGACGGCCGCCGCGGTGAGCAGGAACCGGTGCACACCCTCGGTCGACGCCCCCGGCTCCGTGGCCCAGTAGTGGTGGAGCACGGCGGGCAGGATGCCGGCCGCGCCGTTCGTCGGCGCGGTGACGACCCTCCCGCCGGCGGCGTTCTCCTCGTTCACCGCGAGCGCGTACACCTGCAGCCACTCGCTCCCGGTGCGCCGGCCGTGCGCCTCCGCGCCCTCGAGGCTCGCGCGCATCGCGGCGGCCCGCCGCCGGACGCGCAGGCCCCCCGGGAGCGTGCCCTCGGTCGTGGTCCCCGCCTCGACGCACGCGCGCATCGCCGCCCACACGGCGTCCAGACCCGCCCGGACGTCCGCGGGCTCCCGCTGGGCGACCTCGTGCGCCCAGGCGACGTCCGCGATCGTCCGCCCGCCGCGGCAGCGCGCCAGCAGCTCGGCACCGGACCGGAACACCGGCAGGTCGGCGGCGGCCGCCTCCCGGGCGGCGGCCACCGGGGCGACGGGCTCCGCCGGCTCGTCGCCCACGCACCGGATGAACCCGCCGCCCACCGACTCGTAGGTCTTCTCCAGCGCGGGCTCGTCGGCGCCGTCCGCCCACGCGCGCAGCACGAGCGTGTTGGGGTGCCCGGGTCGCCGCACCCGGGGTTCCAGCACGACGTCGGCGGCCGCGAACGCCACCGGGAGCACACCGCCGAGCAGCAGGACCTGGCCCTCCGGGTGCGCGGACCAGGCGCCGCGCACGGCCGCGGGGTCGCAGGTCTCCGGCGCGAGGCCCGCGAGCCCGGCGACCAGCGCGTCCGGCGTCCCGTGCCCGAGGCCGGTGGCGGCGAGGGACCCGTACAGGACCGCGCCGACCCGGGTCACGCGGCCCGGGAGCGCGGCCAGCGCGCGGCGCGCGAAGTCCGCCCCGGCCCGCATGGGCCCCACCGTGTGCGACGACGAGGGGCCGATGCCGATGGAGAACAGGTCGAGGGCGGAGACGTACACGCCCACATCCTCGCGCGACCGGACCGGCGCCGCCGTCACTCGCGTCCCTGGGGCGTCGTGGTGGCGCCCGCCGGCCGGGCCGCCTGCCGGGCGAGGAGGTCGGCGCGGGTCTCCGGGGACAGCGCCGCGGCGCACGCCGCCCACGCCAGGCCGGTCGCGGCGTCGAGGACCGCGGCGTCCGCCGCCGGGGAGGCCGCGTCGGCGGCGAAGCCCACGGTGTGCGGGGCAGCGGTCGAGCCCCGGACCGCGATCCCCGGGTGGATGGACGGCACGACCTGCGAGACGTTGCCCATGTCCGTCGAACCCCCGGCGGCCCCGCCGAGCGACACGGTGGGGCGGCCCAGGTCCGCGAGCGCCGCGTTCCACGCCTCCGCCAGCACCGGCTCCTGCCGCAGCGGGTCGTACCGCGGCTCGGTCGGGCGCTGCTCCCACGTGCAGCCCGAGGCGACCGCCCCGGCCTCGAAGCACGCGAGGACGCGGCGCTTGGCGTCGCGGAGCTCGTCCAGGTCGAACGAGCGGACCTCGGCCTGCAGGACCACCCGGGCCGGGATGATGTTCGTGACCTCGCCGCCCGAGGTCACCACGGCGGCGGTCCGCACCGTGCCCGGCAGCTGCTGGCGCAGCAGCCCGATCGAGGTGAGCGCGATCGTCGCCGCGTCCAGCGCGTTGATCCCCGCCTGCGGCGCGGCGGCCGCGTGCGCCGCCCGCCCGGTGTAGACGACCTCGAACCGGTCGACGGCCTGCGTCGTGAACTCGTCGCAGCGCACGTCGACGCCGGGCGCGCCGTGCACCATGAGCGAGATCGTCGCGTCCTCCCAGGCGCCGGCCTCGAGCATGTGCACCTTGCCGCCCCCGTGCTCCTCGGCGGGCGTGCCGAGCAGCCGGACCGTCAGGCCCGCCTCGTCCGCGACGGACGCCAGGGCGACCGCCGCCCCGAGACCGGCCGCGGCGATGATGTTGTGCCCGCAGGCGTGCCCGAGGCCCGGGAGGGCGTCGTACTCCGCGCACACCGCCACCACGAACTCCCCCGAGCCGGCCGTCGCGTCGATCGCGGTGTCGAGCCCGAAGGCGCCGACCGTGACGTCGAACCCGGCGTCCCGCAGGGCGTCGGCGAGCAGGCCGGCCGCCCGGTGCTCCGCGAACGCGATCTCCGGGTGCGCGTGGATCTCGTGGCTGACCGCGAGCAGCCGCTGCTCCCAGCCGCGGACGACCTCGGCGGTGCGGCGCCGCGCCTCGGCGACGTCGATGCGCACCGGGGCGGGCGTCGGGGTGGTCGGGCTGACGGATCCGGTGAGGGTCATGCGTGCTCTCCTGCGGTGACGGGCTGGACGGCGGGGACGGTGGCGGCGGGCTGGGCGGCGGGCTCGGTCTCGGCGGCCGCCGGCCCGCGGAGGAGGCGGGCGAGGGCGGTGACCGCGACGCCGATCGCCGCGCACACCCCCCAGACGGCGACGTACCCGGTGAACGAGGTGGTGGTGACGGCCTCGTCGCCCGACCCGACGGTGGCGACGAAGCTCGCCATGAGGAGCGCGAACACGGCGCCGGCGACCGCACCGGCCGCGGTGCGCGAGGTGTTGTACAGCGCCGAGGCGATCCCCACCGAGTCGGCCGGCGCGCGGGTCACGACGATCGTCGGCAGGACCGAGATCAGGATGCCGTTGCCGAGGCCGCCGACCAGCATCGCCGCGATCACGACCACCGCGGACCCCGATCCCAGCAGCAGGCCGACGTAGCTGACCGTGAGCAGCGCGCCGCCGAGCGCGACGGCGCCCGGCACGCCGAGCCGCGTCGCGACCCGGTCGCCGGCGCTCGACGCCACGAACGCGGCGAGCGCCACGACGAGCGAGACGATGCCGACGGCCGCGGAGGTGAGGCCGAGGCCGAAGCCGACCGCGGCGGGGTCGCTCAGCATGAAGAGCGTCGAGGCGGTCTGGCTGCCGAACAGCTGCGCGCCGAACAGGAACGCGACCACGATCGGCAGGCCGATGCCGCCGCGGACGAGGAGCGTCACGTCGACCAGCGGGTGCGCGACCCGGCGCTCGACGGCCACCCAGGCGACGAGCACGGCGAGGCCGCCGAGCACCGCCAGCGCCGTGAGGGGGCTCGTCCAGCCCCAGGACGCGGCGTTCGAGATCCCGCCGAGCACGGCGAGCAGGCCGACGCCCAGCAGCGCCGCGCCGAGCCAGTCGGTCGTGCCGCTCGCCCGCACCCGGGACTCGGGCACCAGGAACGCGACGACCGGGACGCAGACCGCGAGGAACAGCGCGGGCACCCACAGCACGAGCCGCAGGTCCCCGACGGCACCGTAGAGGGCGCCGGCCCCGAGCGACCCGATCGCGGCGCCGAACGTCAGCGCCCCGACCAGCTTGCCGATGGACCGGCCGGCGGACTTCGGGTCCCGGTCCCGCACGATCGCGAACTCCAGCGGCAGGAAGGCGGCCAGCGGGGCCTGCAGGGCGCGCCCGACCAGCAGCACCGCGAAGTTCGGGGCGAGCGCGACGACGACCGAGCCGAGCGCGACCAGCGCGGCGGCCACGGTCAGCATCCGCCGGTGCCCGTACCGGTCCCCGAGCTTCGCGATGATCGGCACGCACACCACGGTGGCGAGCATGTAGGCGGCGCTGACCCAGTTGAGCGAGGCCGCGGTGACGCCGAACTCGGACCCGATGGCCGACAGCAGGACGGGGTACCAGCCCTGCAGCATGCCGGAGCCGAGCTCCATGACGACGAGGAAGCCGACGACCCCGCGGAGCGCGGGGCGGGCCTGGGCGGTGCCGGGAGGTGCGGAGGCGGTCATGAGGTCTCCTGGGACGGGCCGACGAGGTGGCGCGACGCTAGGAGGCGCACCGGCGTCGATGGTGCAGACTGCCGGAAACAGACCGAAAGGCGGTGCGCTGTGCAGGATGAGGCCCTCGACCACCTGGACCAGCGCCTGATCCACGCGCTGCAGATCAGCCCGCGCGCGCCGTGGTCCGGCCTCGCGCCGGTGCTGGGGGCGGACCCCGTCACCCTGTCCCGGCGCTGGGCCCGGCTCACCCGCGAGGGCCTCGTCTACGTCACGGGGTACGGCTGGGGGGACCAGACCCAGCTGTCCCTGATCGAGATCGAGTGCAGCCCCGGCGAGACCCTCGCGGTCGCCCACGCGCTGGCGGCCGACGGGGAGGCCTTCACCATCGACCTCACCGCCGGGGGCCGCGACATCATGCTCAGCCTCGGCTCCACCGGGACCGAGGCCGTGGCGTCCTGGACGCTCGAGCGGATCCGCGGCGTCTCCGGCGTCCGCGCGATGCGCACCCACCTGGTGTCGGACGTCGTCACCGACGCCCGCAGCTGGCGGATGCGCGCGCTGTCGAAGGAGGAGGTCGCGCGGGTCGCCGCGCTGGACGCCCGGCCGACCGGCGGGGCGGTCGCCGTGCGCCCGCACGAGGCGCGGGCGCTGAGCGAGGCGCTCACCGAGGACGCGCGGATCGGCGTGGCCGAGCTCGCCGCCCGGGTCGGGATGACGCCCCGCCGCACCCGGGACGCCCTCGCGACGATGCGGGCGTCCGGCCGGTTCGTCATGCGGGTCGACGTGGCGCGGGCGCACACCCCGTGGCCGATCTACGCCTGGTACTTCCTGCGGGTGCCGGCGGCGATGGTCGCGCGGGTCGGCCCGCAGCTCGGCCGGATGGACGAGGTCCGGCTGGTCGTCACCACCGTGGGCGAGTACAACGTGATCGTCGCCGTCTGGCTGCGGACCCTGCAGGACGTCGGAAGGCTCGAGGCCGTCGTCGAGGAGCGCCTGCCCGGCGTGACGATCGCCGACCGGTCCGTGGTGCTGCGGACCACCAAGCACCTGGGGCACCTGCTCGACGCCGGCGGGCGGGCCACCGCCGGGATCGTCCCGATGCCCTGAGGCGGCCCGGCGCGCGCCTCAGGCCACCCGGTACCGGGCCACCAGGTCGTCCATCACCGCGTCGAGGCGCGCGTCGACCACGCGGCGCACCGCGTCGGCGTCGTGCCACTCGACGATCTCCCGGGCGCCCTGCTCGAACCGGATCGTCGTCGCGAAGTCGGGCACCAGCCGGCGCAGCTTCGTCGTGTCGAACACCATCGAGTGCGCCTTGTCGCCGAGGAGGCCGGCGCCCCACTCCGGGTCCGCGCCCGCGATCGCGTCCGACGGCACGTGCACGATCCGCGGCTCCACCCCGAGCGCGGCCGCGAGCGCCCGCACCACCTGGTCCCAGGTCAGCACGTCGTCCGAGGTGATGTGGAACGCCTCGCCGAGCGTGCGCGGGTGCCCCAGCAGCGGGACCAGGCCGCGGGCGAAGTCCTCGTGGTGGGTCAGCGTCCACAGCGAGGTGCCGTCGCCGTGCACCACGACCTCGCGGCCCTGCCGCATCCGCTCCATCGCCGTCCAGCCGCCGTCGAGCGGGACGAGCGTGCGGTCGTAGGTGTGCGACGGGCGGATCACCGTCGCCGGGAAGCCGGAGTCCCGGTACGCCCGCACCAGCAGGTCCTCGCACGCGATCTTGTCCCGGGAGTACTGCCAGAACGGGTTACGCAGCGGGGTCGACTCGGTGACCGGCAGCCGCTCCGGCGGGGTCTGGTACGCCGACGCGGACGAGATGAACACGTACTGGCCCGTCCGCCCGGCGAACAGGTCGACGTCGGTCTGCACGTGCTCCGGCGTGAACGCCACCCAGTCGACGACCGAGTCGAACTCGCGGTCGCCCAGCGCGGCGCGGACGGACGCCGGGTCCCGGACGTCGGCCTGGACCACCTCCGCGCCCTCCGGGAGCGGGCGGGTCGCGCTCGACCCGCGGTTGAGGACCGTGACGTCGAGGCCCCGCTCGACCGCGAGCCGGGTGACGGCCGAGCTGATGACGCCGGTGCCGCCGATGACGAGGAGCCGCGTTGCTGCCATGCCCGGCACGGTAGCCGGGCGCGGCCCGCGGCGCCCGACCGGTGCCGGCGCCCTGGGCGCGCGACGGCGCGGCAGGGCACCGGTGCCGGGCGCGGTGAGCCGGCCCGGCGTCAGCCCTCCTCGGCGACGCGGACGAGCATCTTCCCGGTGTTCGCCCCGCGCATCATGTCGAGGAACGCGTCGACGGCGTTCTCGATCCCGTCGACGATCGTCTCGTCGTAGGCGATCTTCCCGGCGCCGAGCCAGCCGGCCATCTTCGCGGAGAACTCCGGGGCGAGGTGCACGTACCCGGCGAGCGTGAACCCCTGCAGGGTGAGCCCGCGCGTGATGATGTTCGCCATGTTGTCCGGCCCGGCCGGCTTCTCGGTGGTGTTGCACCCGGCGATCGCGCCGCACAGCGCCACCCGCCCCCCGGGGTTCATCACGTCGAGGGCCGCCTCCAGGTGGTCGCCGCCGACGTTGTCGAAGAACACGTCCACGCCCTCGGGGGCGAGCGCGGCGAGCTGCTCCCGCACCGGGGCGTCCTTGTAGTTGAACGCCGCGTCGTAGCCGTACTTGCCGGTCAGCAGCGCGACCTTCTCGGCCGAGCCGGCGGACCCGATGACGCGCTCCGCCCCGAGCAGCCGCGCGATCTGCCCGGCGGCGGTGCCGACGGCGCCGGCCGCCCCGGAGACGAACACGGTGTCCCCCTCGCGCATCCCGGCGATCGCCGTCAGACCCACGTACCCGGTGAGGCCGGTCATGCCGAGGATGCCCAGGCGCACCGAGAGCGGCACGCCGGGCAGCTCCGGGACGAGCCGGAAGGCCGCGCGGTCCGCCTGGGCGACGTCGCGCCAGCCGAGCTCGTGCTGCACCAGCGACCCGACCGGCACGTCGTCGGCGGCGGACTCGACCACGTGGCCGATGGCGCCGCCGGTCATCGTCTCGCCCAGCGCGAACGGCGGGGTGTAGCTCTTGACGTCGTTCATCCGGCCGCGCATGTACGGGTCGACCGAGAGGAACGCGTTGCGCACGCGCACCTGCCCGGGCTCGAGGTCGCCGTACTCGACCGTCACGGTGCGGAAGTCGTCGTGGGTCGGCCACCCCTGCGGACGCGCGACGAGCTGGATCTGGGTGCTGGTGGTGCGGGACATGCATCTCCTCGTCCCGACGACGCCGGGAGCTCCGGTTTTTGGACTGACCGGTCCACTATAGGCTGGACCCCTCGGTCCGCACACCGGAGGGATCCCATGGGGCGCAACCAGGCGTTCGACACCGCAGAGGCGGTCCGCGCCGCGAGGGCGGTGTTCTGGGAGCTCGGGTACGAGGCCACGGCGCTGCCCGACCTGGAACGGGCGACCGGTCTCAGCCGATCGAGCATCTACCACGCCTTCACGTCCAAACGAGGGCTGTTCGACGCCGCCGTCGACAGCTACCTGGACGAGGTCGTCCGACCACGTCTGCGCCCGCTCGCCGGGGACGACGTCGCGCCCGGTGCGCTGGAGGACTACCTGCTCGGGCTCCGCGACGCCCTGCTCCGCGGCGGCACGCTCCCGGCGACCAGCGGCTGCCTGCTCGTCAACTCGGCCAACGCGCCGATCGGGCACGAGGACGGCGTCGCCGCGGTCGTCGAGGCGTACGCCACCGAGCTGCGCACAGCGATGGCCGCGGGCGTCCGGGCTCGGCTCCCGCACCTGCCGGCGGACGCGCGACGCACGCTGTCCGACGTCTGCGTCGGCCTGGTGATCTCCGCGTTCGCGCTCGTCCGGGTGAACGCGGAGGAGGCGGCACGGACCCTGGACACCGCGCGGGCCGTGCTCGCCGGCGCGGGCACCGGCAGCAGCCCGGCCTGAGCCGCCGGCACCGCGGCGCCCCCCGCCCGCCGTCGGTCCGGACCCGGTTCGCCGGGTCCGGACCGGTGGAATCCCGTGCTCAGGCGTCGACGTCCCGGAGGAACGCCAGCACCGCGTCCGCGAGCGCCCGCGGGGCCTCGAGGGCGACGTGGTGCCCCACGCCGTCCAGCACCACCGATCGCACCTCGCCCCGCACCACCTGCTCCAGGGTCGCGGCGGTGAAGCCGCCGCCGGAGCCGCCGATCGCCAGCACCGGGACGGTGATCGGGTGGGCGGCCACGAGCGCCCGGCTCTCCTCCCCCTCGGAGAGCACCGACCGGTAGAGGCCCGCCGCTCCGCGCCAGCCCCCGGGACGCGCGAAGCCGCGCGCGAGCTCCGCGACGTCGGAGTCGGTGACCGCGCCCGCGACCGCCGTCATCGCGCCGAACCACCAGTCGAGCAGGGCGCGCGCCCTCCCGGCGAGGAGCAGCTCCGGCACCCCGGGCGCCGCGAGCGCGCCGATGTGCCAGGACCCGCCGTGCGTGACGTCGGCGAACGCCTCGAGGCCGTACCCGGCGAGCCCCATCTCGACCGCGACCAGCGACGCCACGTCCTCGGCGTGCCGGGCCGCCAGCCGCAGGACCGCGCCCCCCGCGACGTCCTGCCCGAGCAGGTGGACGGGCCCGAGGCCGAGGTGCTGGACGAGCGCGTGCAGGTCGTCGGCGGCGACGCCGCTGGTGAACGCGTCGTCGGCGACCGCCGAGTCCCCGAAGCCGCGCAGGTCCACCGCGATGACACGGTGCTCCGCGGCGAGCAGCGGGATGACGCGGTGGAAGGCCCACCAGGACTCGGGGAACCCGTGCACCAGCAGGACGGGCGAGCCGTCCGTGCCGGCGGAGACGTAGTGCAGCGTGGTCCCGTCGAGCTCGGCGCGGTGGTGGCGGACCGACGGGAGATCGGCGGGTGCGGACGTGGCAGACATGGCACCTCCTTGGTTGACAACGTGGTTGTCATCCTCGTGATGGGCAACCACGTTGTCAATGGCCCCGCGCCCCGCCTAGGCTCGGGGTGTGCCCGAACCCACCCGCGGAGTCCAGCTCGCCCTCCTGCTGCTCGGCGGGTTCGAGTCGATGGTCGACGACGTCGTGGAGCACCTGGCGGAGCGCGGGCACCCCGGCGTGACCGCCACGCTCGAGTTCGCCCTCGCCGCGGTCGCCGACGGCGCCGACAGCGCCGCCGCGCTCGGCCGTCGGCTCGGGACGACCCGGCAGGCCGCCGCCAAGACGGTCGCGACGCTCGAGCAGCTCGGCTACGTCGAGCGCGTCGACGACCCCGCCGACGCCCGGCTCAAGCGGCTGCGCGTCACCGCGCGCGGCGACGAGATGACCGCGATCGGGGCCGCCCGGTTCGACGTGCTCCGCGACCGGTGGGTGGCGCGGCTCGAGCCGGGCACCGCCGAGGTCGTGGAGGCCGCGCTCCGGCGGCTTCCGGGCGGACGTCCCGACCTCGCGGGCTGACGCCGCGGCGCCCACCTCCCCCGGCGGCACCGCCGCCCTCGGCGACGCGCGCTGCTCACGCGCGCCCGGACTCCTGCTCGCACCACGCGCCGAGAGTGCTCCTCCCCTCGGCACGGGCTGCTCCACCGCGTCCGCCGCGCCCCTGTGCGGCCACGCGGCGGACGTCGCATGGAGGCGTCACCGCGACCGCAGCAGCGGATCGCGACCGCCTACCTGTGAGGAGGAACCATGTCCACCCTCGCCGTGCCCGCCGCCGCCGTGGCACTGCTGCTCTCCACCCCCACCGCGGCACTCCCCGTCGAGGAGACCCCACCGGCCGAGCCGCCCGTGGTCGGCATCGGGACGACGGTCCCGGTCGACGCCGCGTCCGCGGGGATCGAGCCCGTCGAGACCGATCCGGTCGAGAACCAGGAGGGCGAGAGCGGCGCGGGCGAGAGCGGCGCGGTCGACGGCGGGGAGGTCGAGGGCGGGGAGGTCGAGGGCGGGGAGGTCGAGGGCGAGGTCGCCACGCTCGACGTCGCCGTCGACCTCGAGGGCGGCGAGGCCACCGACCCGGCGGCGCTGCCCGACGACCCGGCCACGATCGAGAGCACCGGGCCGACCTTCGCCGCCACCGAGTGCGCCAGCTGCGACCCCGCGGACCTGCCGAGCCCCCTGGGCGCGGCGGTCACCGACGGCTACCAGGACGACGGGCACGACCGACCGTTCTGGTGGGAGCGCGACGGCCTGCACTTCCGCGACCCGATCCCCGCCAACGGGTACGTCAACATCAACGTCCCGGGGGCGAGCAACCTGAACGTCGACGTCCACCGCGACCTCATCGGTGCGACCTTCGTGCCGTGGTCGGCCTTCGGCCTCGAACCGGGGATGTGCATCGCCTGGACCGAGTCGAACGGGTACGACTACCACTTCGGCGAGGACAACTCCGGCCGCGGCGGCGTCGACGAGCGAGGCTGGGAGTACTGCGTGCCGGAAGACCCGAGCGAGCCGACCGACCCCAGCGAGCCGACCGAGCCGACCGAGCCGACCGACCCCACCGAGCCGACCGACCCCACCGACCCGAGCGAGCCGACCGAGCCGACCGGGCCCGAGGTGCTGACGGCGTCGGCGGCCGGCAGCACCCCCTCCGCCGCGCCCACGGCGACCCCGACCCCCGCGCGGACGACGCCCCCGGCCCTCGCCGTCACCGGCGCGGGTGCTGCAGCGTCCGCCGCGGTCGCGGGCCTGGCCGCGGTGGCGGGGGCGGCGCTCAAGTCGGTCTCCGGGCTTCGTCGGCACCGTTGATGCCGGGGCGTCGCCGGCCCGGCACCGGGTCCACCCGGTGCGGGGCCGGCGGCGAGCCCTCTCAGACCACGACCGACCTAGGCCTGCATGTCCACGAACCGCGAGTAGTGCCCCTGGAACGCCACGGTGATGACGTCGGTCGGGCCGTTGCGGTGCTTGGCCACGATCAGGTCGGCCTCGCCGGCGCGGGGCGACTCGCGCTCGTAGGCGTCCTCGCGGTGCAGCAGGATCACCATGTCGGCGTCCTGCTCGATGGAGCCGGACTCACGCAGGTCGGACATCGCGGGCTTCTTGTCGGTGCGCTGCTCGGGGCCACGGTTCAGCTGCGACAGCGCGATGACCGGGACCTCGAGCTCCTTCGCGAGCAGCTTGAGCGCGCGCGAGAACTCCGAGACCTCCTGCTGGCGGGACTCGACGCGCTTGCCCGACGACATCAGCTGCAGGTAGTCGATGATCACGAGCTTGAGGTCGTGCTTCTGCTTGAGCCGCCGGCACTTCGCCCGGATCTCCATGAGCGACATGTTGGGCGAGTCGTCGATGAACAGCGGCGCCTCGGTGAGCTTGCCCTGGATCTGGGCGAGCTTCTGCCAGTCGTCGTCGCCCATCGAGCCGTTGCGCATCTTCTGCAGGGGCACGCGGCCCTCCGCGGACAGCAGGCGCATGGTGATCTCGGAGCGGCTCATCTCGAGCGAGAACACGACGGACGCCTGCTGGTGCTTGATGGAGGCGGCGCGCGCGAAGTCCAGCGCGAGCGTCGACTTGCCGATGGCGGGGCGGGCCGCGATGACGATCATCTGGCCCGGGTGCAGGCCGTTGGTCAGGCGGTCGAGGTCCGCGAAGCCGGTCGGCACGCCGACCATCCCCTCGCCGCGGTGCCCGGCGGACTCGATCTCGTCCAGCGTGCCGGCGACGACCTCGCCGAGACGGTGGTAGTCCTCGGTGGTGCGGCGGTCGCTGACCGCGTAGACCTCGGCCTGCGCGTTGTTGACGATCTCCTCGACGTCGCCGCCGTCGGTCGCGTAGCCGAGCTGGACGATGCGGGTGCCGGCCTCGACGAGGCGGCGGAGCACGGCGCGCTCCCGGACGATGCGGGCGTAGTAGCCCGCGTTCGCCGCGGTCGGCACCATCGAGATGAGCGTGTGCAGATACGGCACGCCGCCGACGCGACCGATCTCGCCGCGCTTGGTCAGCTCGTCCGCGACGGTGACGGCGTCGGCGGGCTCGCCGCGGCCGTACAGGTCGAGGACCGCGTCGTAGATCGCCTCGTGCGCCGGGCGGTAGAAGTCGCTGCCGCGGATCTCCTCGACGACGTCCGCGATGGCGTCCTTCGAGATCATCATGCCGCCGAGCACGCTCTGCTCGGCGTCGAGGTCCTGCGGCGGGGTCCGGTCGAACGCCGCGCGGCCCTGGCCCGCGGGGGCCCCGTACTCGAGCTCCTCGATCGTCACGCTGCTGCCCGCCCCACCTTCGCTCGTCCCCCGGCGACTGCCGTCGAACACCCGTTCTAGCACCGCCCCCCGACACGTCGGCGGAGGGCGGGCGACCGTGTCCGGTGCGCGCGCCGACGCGAGGTTAGGACCCCGGGGGACCGTCCGTCGAGCGAGACGTCCACAGGGGCTGGGGACGACGTTGTGGAAGGCTGTGGACACGCACCGTGAGATGTCCACAGGTCGTGGACACAGGTGTGGATGAAGCCGGGCACCGCTCTGATCAGGGCGTTCTCACCGGCGCAAACACCGCGAACCCATGTGGACGGGAAGAAGTTGGCCGCCATTTCACGCCTCGGACAGGTGCCGTCCACCGTCGACCGCCAGATCCTCGGCCTCGCGGTGCCCGCGCTGGGCGCGCTGGTGGCCGAGCCGCTGTTCGTCCTGGTCGACTCGGCCGTCGTCGGACGCCTGGGGACGACCGAGCTCGCGGGGCTGTCGCTCGCCTCCACGCTCCTGGTGACGGTCGTCGGCCTGTGCGTGTTCCTCGCGTACGCGACCACCGCGGTCGTCGCCCGGCGGCTCGGGGCGGGCGACCGCACCGGCGCGCTGCAGGTCGGCGTCGACGGGCTGTGGCTCGCGGCCGGCCTGGGTGTGGTCCTGGCGGCGGTCGCGATGCTGGTGGCGCCCTGGGCGGTCGGGGCGCTCGGCGCGACCGGGGACGTCGCGCACCAGGCCGTGCTCTACCTGCGCGCGTCCGCCCCGGGGCTGCCGGGGATGCTGGTCGTGCTCGCCGCCACCGGGGCGCTGCGCGGCCTGCAGGACACGAGGACGCCCCTGGTGGTCGCCGGGGTCGGCGCGGCGGTCAACGCGGTGCTCAACGTCGTGCTCGTCCACGGCCTGCACCTCGGCATCGCCGGCTCGGGCGCGGGCACCGCCGCCACGCAGGTGGCCATGGGCGTGGCGCTCGTCGTGGTCGTGGTCCGGGGCGCGCGGGCGGCCGGGTCCTCGCTGCGGCCGGCGCCCGGCGGCATCCTCGCCGGCGTCCGCACCGGCACCCCGCTGCTGCTGCGGACCCTGTCGCTGCGCGCGGCGATCCTGCTGACCGTGTGGGTCGCCACGGGCCTCGGCCCGGTCGCCCTGGCCGGGCACCAGGTCGTCAACGCGGTCTGGGGGTTCGTGGCGTTCGCCCTCGACGCGCTCGCGATCGCCGCCCAGGCGCTGATCGGGCACGCCCTCGGCGCCGGCGACACGGGCCTGGTGCGCGCGCTGCTGCGCCGCACGCTCGCCTGGGGCGTCGGCGCCGGCGTCGTGCTCGGGGTGCTGACCGGCGGGCTGGGCTGGTGGCTGTCGGCGCTGTTCACCTCGGACCCGGACGTGCGGCACGCGGTGACCCTGAGCCTCGCGGTCGCCGCGGTGCTGATGCCGATGGCCGGCTGGGTGTTCGTGCTGGACGGCGTCCTCATCGGCGCCGGCGACGGCCGGTTCCTCGCCGCGGCCGGGATGGTGACCCTCGCGGTCTACGTGCCGTTCGCGCTGGCGGTGCGGGCGTGGGCGCCGGACGGCTGGGCCGGTCTGGCGTGGCTCTGGGCGGCCTTCGCGGGGGTGTTCATGCTCGCACGGGCCGTGACCACCGGGCTGCGGGCACGGCGCGACACGTGGATGGTCACCGGGGCCTGACGTGCCCGGAGGCGCCGGGTCGGCGTCCCGGGACCGCCGCCGTGAGCGCGCCCGTGACCTCGTCCAGCGCGCCCGGGCGGAGCGCGTAGTAGGCCCAGACCCCGCGCTTGTCCCGGGTCACCAGGCCCGCGTCCACGAGCTGCTTGAGGTGGTGCGAGACGGTCGGCTGGGAGAGCCCGACGGGCTCGGTGAGATCGCAGACGCACGCCTCTCCCCCGTCGTGCGCGGCGATGATCGAGAGCAGCCGGAGCCGGGTCGGGTCGGCGAGCGCCTTGAGCCGGCGCGCGAGGTCGTGCGCGCCGGCCTCGTCGAGCGCGGGCGCGCCCCCCGGGCCGCAGCATCCGTCGGTGGCGAGCGGCAGCAGGGCGGGCGTCGCGGTGACCATCGCCCCATGGTGCCGCAGACATCGACGCATGTCGATGGTTGACACGGGGGCCGCCGGGCGCCACGATCGCATCGACGACCTTCGATGCGAGGAGACGACGATGGGCGACGTGCGCGACGAGGTCCGCCGCCGGTACGCGGCGGCCGCCACGTCGGTGACCCTCGCGGCGACCGCGGCCCCCGCCCAGGACTGCTGCGGCGGGACCTGCGGCACGGACGCCCCGGAGAGCCGGTTCGGCGCGTCCCTCTACGACGCGACAGCGCTGGCGGGCATCCCCGTCGAGGCGCAGCTCGCCTCCCTCGGCTGCGGCAACCCCGTGGCGGTCGCCGACCTCCGCCCGGGCGAGCGCGTGCTCGACCTCGGGTCCGGTGGCGGCATCGACGTGCTGCTGTCCGCGCGGCGCGTCGGCCCGACCGGGTTCGCCCACGGGGTGGACATGACGGACGAGATGCTCGGGCTCGCCCGGGACAACGCCGCACGCGCCGGCGCGACCAACGTGGCGTTCCACCGCGGCACCATCGAGGACCTGCCGCTCCCGGATGCGTCGGTCGACGTCGTGATCTCGAACTGCGTCGTCAACCTGTCGCCCGACAAGCCGCGGGTGCTGGCCGAGGCCTTCCGCGTGCTCGCGCCCGGCGGCCGCCTCGGCATCTCCGACGTCGTGGCGGAGGACCGGCTCACGCCGGACCAGCGAGCCGAGCGCGGCTCGTACGTCGGCTGCATCGCGGGTGCCCTGTCCCGCAGCGAGTACCTCGCGCTCCTGGCCGCAGCCGGGTTCGTGGCCGCCGACGTCACCCTCACCCACGCCGTCGCCGACGGCATGCACGGCGCCCTCGTGCGCGCCACCAAGCCGGCCGCCGCGCCGACGACCGAGGAGAACCGATGACCGACCCCCGTCCCAGCGTCCTGTTCGTCTGCGTGCACAACGCCGGCCGCTCGCAGATGGCCGCCGGCCTGCTGACGTCGCTCTCCGGTGGCGCCGTCGAGGTGCGCTCGGCCGGCTCCGCCCCTGCCGACCGGGTCAACCCCGTGGCGATCGAGGCGATGGCCGAGCTCGGGGTCGACCTCACCGCCGAGCAGCCCAAGGTGCTGACCCCCGAGGCGGTGCAGGCCTCCGACGTGGTGGTGACGATGGGCTGCGGCGACGCGTGCCCGTACTACCCCGGGACGCGGTACGAGGACTGGGTGCTCGAGGACCCGGCCGGCCAGGACCTCGCGATGGTGCGGGGGGTGCGGGACGAGATCCGGGGGCGCGTCGAGGCGCTGCTGGCGTCGCTGGGCGTGCCGCAGGCGGGCCCGCTCGCCCGGGCCTGACCCGGACGCCGATCCCGCGGTGCCGCCGCCGCTCGCCGTCCGAGGGCTCAGCCGGCCGGCGGGCGGTCCGCGTCGCTCGGGCCCTGGCCCGCGTCACCGCTCGCCGCGTCGTCGTCCGTCCGCCCCTGCATCGCCAGGATCAGGAACACGGACCCCACCGGCAGGAACGCCAGCGCCCCGTACCGCAGGGAGTCGTTGAACAGCCCGGAGAACCCCAGCACCAGGAACACGAGCCCGATGGGCAGGTAGGCGACCCGGGCCTGCGCGTCGTCGGACGGGGGCTCCGGCTGCGGCGGGCTCGTGGGCTCGGGCTGATCGGCCATGCCCCGACGGTAGGCGGCACGACCCCCGGGTCGCCTCCGCCGCGGGACGGAGATCGTCCCCCGACCCCGGGAACGACCGCGCCCCCGCCCCGGGGACCGGGACGGGGGCGCGGTGCGCGCTGGCGCGTGGCGTCAGGCCGCGACGACCTTGACGGTCAGCTTCGCGGAGACCTCCGGGTGCAGGCGGACCTGCACCGCGTACTCGCCGGTCGCCTTGATCGGCTGCGCGACCTCGATCTTGCGGCGGTCGATCGACGGGCCGCCGGCGGCCTTGACGGCCTCGGCGATCTCGGCGGTCGTGACCGCGCCGAAGAGGCGGCCGGCGTCGCCGGACTTCGCCGCCACGGTGACCGGGTTGCCCTGGAGCGAGTCGCGCACGGCGCGCGCCTCGTCGAGGGTCGCGATCTCGCGGGTCTTGCGAGCACGGCGGATCGCCGTGATCTCCTTCTCCGCACCCTTGCTCCACGTGGTCGCGAGACCGCGCGGGACGAGGTAGTTGCGGGCGTACCCGTCCTTGACGTCGACGACGTCGCCGGGAGCGCCGAGGCCCGTGACCTCGTGGGTCAGGATGAGCTTGGCCATCTTGTTGCTCCTTCTCAGCGAGCCGACGACGAGTACGGCAGGAGCGCCATCTCGCGGGCGTTCTTCACGGCCCGCGCGATCGCGCGCTGCTCCTGGACGGACACGCCGGTCACGCGGCGGGCGCGGATCTTCCCGCGGTCGGAGATGAACTTCCGCAGCAGGGCGGTGTCCTTGTAGTCGACCGACTCGATCTTCGCCGCCTTGAGCGGGTTCTGCTTCTTCTTGGGCTTCCGGACAACGGCCTTGGCCATCGTGGTGCTCCTTGTTCTACGTACGGAGCCCGGGGCGTTGCCATGCCCCGGGATGGGATGTTCGGGATGGCGCGCGCGGCGCCGGTGCCGACCTGGCGGTCAGCGGTGCTCGATCAGAACGGGGGCTCGTCGGAGTAGCCACCCGCGCCGCCGCCGCCCGCGGGCGTGGCCCACGGGTCGTCCTGCTGCGCGGGCTGGCCGCCGCCGTTGAACCCGCCACCGCCGCCGCCACCGCCGTTGAAGCCGCCGCCACCGCCGCCGCCGAACCCGCCGCCGCCACCGCCGGACCGCTGGGTCCGGGTGACCTTGGCCGAGGCGTAGCGGAGCGACGGGCCGACCTCGTCGACCTGCAGCTCGTAGACGGTGCGCTTCTCGCCCTCGCGGGTCTCGTAGGACCGCTGGACGAGCCGGCCGCTGACGATCACGCGGGTGCCCTTGGTGAGCGACTCGGCGACGTTCTCCGCCGCCTCCCGCCAGATCGAGCAGCGGAGGAACAGCGTGTCGCCGTCCTTCCACTCGTTGCTCTGGCGGTCGAACGTGCGCGGCGTGGACGCCACGGTGAAGTTCGCGACCGCGGCGCCGGACGGCGTGAACCGCAGCTCCGGGTCGGCGGTCAGGTTCCCGATCACCGTGATGGTGGTGTCACCAGCCATGCCAGCTCCTCGTTCTCGTCGATGCTCGTCGAAGGGGTGTCCCGCACGGTACGCGCGCGGTCTGACGCGTCAGGACTCCTTGCGGAGGACCTTCGTGCGCAGGACGACCTCGTTCAGGCCCAGCTGACGGTCCAGCTCCTTGGCGGTGTCCGACGTCGAGGAGAAGTCGACGACGGCGTAGATGCCCTCGGACTTCTTCTTGATGTCGTACGCCAGGCGGCGACGGCCCCAGATGTCCACGTTGTCGACGGAGCCACCGTCGGTCTTGACGACCGACAGGTACTTGTCGAGCGACGGGGCGACGGTGCGCTCGTCGATGCTGGGGTCGAGGATGATCATGATCTCGTACTGACGCAGGCTCATACCCACCTCCTCTGGTCTCGGCGGCCACGGTCGTTCCGTGGCAGGAGGGTGTCGTTGCGTCGCTGCCCCCGGCCCGTGGTGTCGATGGCGACGGTGCGGGCGGGCACAGCAGCACACCAGTCTACCCGGTCGCGCGACCCCTCGGGGCCGCGCGTCCGGGTGGACGGTGCGGGTCCTCGGGTCCCGCTCAGCCGTTGGGGTTCGGGTTCACGGCGTTGCCGCCGGCCTGGCCGTTGTTGCCGCCCTGCCCCGCGCCCTCGGTGGGCTGCTGGGTCGGCTGCGGCTGCGGCTGCGGCTCGGGGCCCTTCGAGACCCGGAGCGTCACCGTCGACCCCGGGGCCACCTGCGACCCCTCGCCCGGGCTGACGCCCAGGACCGTGCCGGCTGCCGCGGCGTTGAACTCCTCCGCGACCGACGGGACGAGCCCGGCGTTCTGGAGCGCGGCCTGCGCGTCGCCGGACAGCTGCCCGGTGAGGCCGGACGGCACCGCGACGGTCGTCGGCTGCTCGGGCTCGGGCGCCTGCGTCTCGACGGGCGCGGGCGTGGTCGGCTCGGAGGACGGCACGGCGGCCGCGTTGACGTTCGCCCGCGGCGGGAAGTCGACGACCGCGGCGTACTGCGGCAGCTCGAAGACCGGCTTCATGTACGAGGCCCAGAGCTCGGCCGGGTAGGTCGACCCGGTGACCTCCTTCACCCCGCCCCACGGGGTGATGGTGACCTGGTCCTTGCCGTTCTCGCCGACCTGGCTGAGGCCGACCGCGGTCGCGATCTGCGGGGTGAACCCGACGAACCAGGCCGACCTGTTGTCCGAGGACGTGCCGGTCTTGCCGGCGATCGGCCGGCCGAGCGGGCTGATGTAGCGCTCGCCGGACCCCTTCTCGACGACCTGGGTCATCGCGTACGTCGTGTCGGCCATGACCCCGGCGTCGAAGGTCTGCACCGGCTGGGTCTGGCCGGCGTAGGCGACGTCGCCGTCCGGGTACACGGCCTGGGCCACCATGAACGGCTTGTGGTAGACGCCCTGCGCCGCGATCGTCGCGTAGGCGGACGCCATCTCCAGCGGGGAGACGATGTCGGCGCCGAGCACGTTCGACGGCACCGAGCTCACCGGCGACGTGACGCCGGCCCGACCCGCGACGTCCGCGGTCTTCTCGGGCCCGACCTCGAGGTTGAGCTGCGCGTAGACGGTGTTCACCGACTGCTCGGTCGCCTTGACCAGGTCGATGCGACCGAAATCCTGCCCGCCGAAGTTGTTGACCGGCTCCGGGCCCCACGCGTCGAACGTCTGGGGCGAGACGCCCGAGTACCGCTTGCTGAGCGGGATGCCGTTCTCGAGGGCGGCGATGAGGGTGAACGGCTTGAAGGTCGAGCCACCCTGGATGCGGTCGCGGCTGGCCCGGTCGATCTGGTCGGCGAGGAAGTCGGACCCGCCGTACATCGACACGATGCCCCCGGTGGCCGGGTCGATCGAGACCGTGCCCACCTTCAGCGCCTCGGGCGGCAGCTCGCCGTCGGACAGGCCGCCCTCGCGCATGCTCTGCACGGCGGCCTCCGCGTTCCCCTGCACCGCGGGGTCGATGGTCGTCGTGATCGTCAGGCCGCCCGAGCTGATCATCTCGTCGCTGATCGAGCCGGTGGCGGTGAGCTCCCGCTTCACGTACTGCAGCAGGTAGCCGGTGGTGCCGCCGTAGGTCTCGTTGCGCTGGAAGTCGACGACCGCGGGGAACGTCTGCGCGTCCCGGTCGGCCTGCGTCAGGTAGCCGTCGCGGACCATGCCGTCGAGGACGTAGTCCCAGCGCTGCTGCGCCTTCTCCGGGCTGACCGCGGGGTCCCAGTTGTTCGGCGACGGGATGACCCCGGCGAGCAGTGCGGCCTCGGCGACGGTCAGCTGCGCCGACGGGTGCCCGAAGTAGGCCTGGGACGCGGCCTCGACGCCGTACGCGTCCCGGCCGAAGTAGATCGTGTTGAGGTAGCGCCCGAGGATCTGCTCCTTGGTCTCCGACTGCGCGATCTTGATCGCGAGCAGCGCCTCCTTGGCCTTGCCGACGTAGCCCGTCGTGGTCTGGCCGACGTAGTACCGCTCCACGTACTGCTGGGTGAGGGTCGACCCGCCCTGCGTCGCGCCGCCGCGGACGTTGTTGATGAACGCCCGGGCCATGCCGGTGACGGAGATGCCCTGGTTCTCGAAGAACGTGCGGTCCTCGGCCGACACCACGGCCTGGCCCATGAACTCGGGCAGCGACTCGTAGTCGACGATGGTGCGGTTCGGGCCCGGGAACGTGCCCATCGGCGACCCGTCGGCGTAGAGCACGGTCGACTTCTGCGCCTCGACGAACTCGTCCGGCGCCGGCACGTCGGTGAGCGCGTACGCCGCGACGCCGAGCCCGAGGCACAGGAAGACGAAGCCGATGACGGAGCCGACGACGAACCGCCACGACGGCAGCCAGCGGTGCAGACCGCGGTAGCCCCGACGGGGGTAGTCGATGAACCGCCGCCGTCCGCCGGACGCGGCGGTACCGCGTGCGGCGGACGCCGCGGACCGTCGGTTCGAGCCTGCCACGGCACTGCCTTCCTGTGGACTGCTGGGGGGAGGGCCGGCGGCAGGGAGCCGTCCGGGCCCGGATCAGTATGCGCGAGCGGCCGTGCGCCGCCCGCGGGCGGACGACCCCTCCCGGCGACCTGCACACGATCGCCACGAGGCCCCCCGCCCGGCTTCCCGGCCCGATGAGCATCCTGGCAGCCGCGCGGCCGCCGGGCACGTGACCTGCGCGCCGAACCGCCGACGCGGGCTCCGCCACGCCGGTCGAGCCCGGGGTGTTGCCCGGATCACCCGCTTCGTCCTACCCTCCCCGATGTATCAGTTCGATACATCGACGTGCGGAGAGCGGGAGAGGAGGCCACGGTGCGCGGACGTTCCGACGTGCTCGAGTCGGCCATCCTCGGCCTGCTGCACGACTCCCCGATGCACGGGTACGAGCTGCGGAAGCGGCTGAACCTGCTGCTCGGCTCGTTCCGCGCGCTGTCCTACGGGTCGCTGTACCCCGCGCTCAAGTCGCTGGTGGCGCGCGGCCTCATCGCGGGCTCCGACCCGCAGCAGGCCCCCGCGCACGGGCTGGCCGGCAAGCGGGCCCGGATCGTCTACCAGCTCACCGCGGAGGGCAAGGAGCAGTTCCAGCACGTGCTGGCCTCCTCCGGCCCGGCCGCGTGGGAGGACGAGAACTTCGGGTTCCGGTTCGCGTTCTTCGGGCAGACCGACGCCGAGACCCGGCTGCGGATCCTCGAGGGCCGGCGCACCCGGATGACCGAGCGCCTGGAGCTGATCAAGGACTCCGTGTCCCGCACCCGCGTCCGCATGGACGAGTACACCCTCGAGCTGCAGCGTCACGGGCTCGAGCAGGTCGAGCGCGAGGTGCGCTGGCTCGACGACCTCATCGACCACGAGCGCAGCAACCGCGGCGCCCGTCCCCGCGGCGTCGGCCGGCCGGCCGACGCCCGCACGAACGCTGTCGAGGATGACTCCATCGTCGCGGCACCAACCCCTCAGAAGGAGCGAGGATGACCGCCATCCGCGTTGCGATCGCCGGCGTGGGCAACTGCGCCTCGTCGCTTGTCCAGGGCGTGCACTACTACGCCGACGCCGACCCGAGCACCAAGGTGCCGGGCCTCATGCACGTGCAGTTCGGCGACTACCACGTCTCCGACCTGGAGTTCGTGCTGGCGTTCGACGTCGACGCCAAGAAGGTCGGCTTCGACCTGTCCGAGGCGATCGTCGCGTCGGAGAACAACACCATCAAGATCGCCGACGTCCCGCCGCTCGGCGTGACCGTCCAGCGCGGCCCGACCCTCGACGGCGTCGGCAAGTACTACGCGATGACGATCGAGGAGTCCGACGCGGAGCCGGTCGACGTCGTCCAGGCGCTCAAGGACGCGAAGGTCGACGTCCTCGTCTCCTACCTGCCGGTGGGCTCCGAGGAGGCCGACAAGTTCTACGCGCAGGCCTGCATCGACGCGGGCGTGGCGTTCGTCAACGCGCTGCCGGTGTTCATCGCCTCCGACCCCGAGTGGGCGGCGAAGTTCGAGGCGGCCGGCGTGCCGATCGTCGGCGACGACATCAAGTCCCAGGTCGGCGCGACCATCACGCACCGCGTGCTCGCCCGCCTGTTCGAGGACCGCGGCGTCGTCCTGGACCGCACGTACCAGCTGAACGTCGGCGGCAACATGGACTTCAAGAACATGCTCGAGCGCGAGCGCCTGGAGTCCAAGAAGATCTCGAAGACGCAGGCCGTCACCTCGAACCTCGAGGACGGCCCGCTGGCCGGCAAGAAGGACGACCGCAACGTCCACATCGGCCCGTCGGACTACGTCGCCTGGCTCGACGACCGCAAGTGGGCGTACGTCCGCCTCGAGGGTCGCGCGTTCGGCGAGGTGCCCCTGAACCTCGAGTACAAGCTCGAGGTCTGGGACTCCCCGAACTCGGCCGGCATCATCATCGACGCCGTCCGCGCCGCGAAGATCGCCAAGGACCGCGGCATCGGCGGCCCGATCCTGTCGGCGTCGACGTACTTCATGAAGTCCCCGCCGGTCCAGCACGAGGACCAGCACGGCCGGGAGCTCGTGGAGAAGTTCATCCGCGGCGAGATCGAGCGCTGATCCGAAGTGCAGCGGAGGGTGGGTCGCGAGCGCAGCGAGTGACCCACCCGTAGCGGAACGCAGGATCAGCGCGACCAGGAGAACGGCGCGCTGCTTCCGGGGCGACCACGACGAAGGGCCCGGCACCACCACGGTGCCGGGCCCTTCGCGTGCCTCAGGCCCCGGCGATCTCCGCCCGCAGCTGGTCGAGCAGCTCCGCGAGCCCGTCCGCGAGCGCCTCGGCCTGCGCCCGGGTCGCGGTGGCCGACACGGTCCACACGGTCGCGGGCGCGCCGTCGGCACCGGGGACGGCGACGAACTCCTGCACCTGCGTCATCGGCACCGCGACGCCGTCGACGGTCGTCGTGAAGTGCACCTGCTGCGCGACCGCGAAGTCGCCGGTCTGCTCGCGACGGGCCAGGGCGACGTCCCGCTCGGTGGCCTCGATCGCGGCGACCGCCTCCGCGCCGAGCTCGAGCGCCAGGCCGGGGTCGGCGGAGCGCTGCACGCCGACCGTGACGTTGGCGGTGAAGCCCGCGTCGGGGGTCTCGTGCGCGGCGGCGAAGGCGATGCCCGGCGTGCCGAGCGTCTGCGGCGGGATGAGGTGCCAGCCCTCGGGCAGCGCGGGCGCGTCCTGCGGCTCGGTGGTCATGCGTCTCCTCGGTTCCGGGGGTCCGCCGAGTCTAGGCGGCGGCCCGGATAGCCTGGCCCGGTGCAGGTGGTCTCCGATCTGAAGCAGCTCTGGCCCCTGGTGGACTTCCGGCGGCTGCTCACGGTCCGCCTGGTCAGCCAGTGCTCCGACGGCCTGTTCCAGGCGGGGCTGGCCACGCTGTTCTTCTTCTCCCCGGAGAACGCCACCACCGCGACCGGCGTCGCGGCCGCGTTCGCGGTCCTGCTGCTGCCGTTCACCGTGGTCGGCCCGTGGGCCGGCGTGCTGCTCGACCGCTGGCGCCGGCGGCAGGTGCTGCTGGTCGGCAACCTGGTGCGCGCCGGGCTGACGCTGCTGACCGCGCTGGTGATGGCCACGGCCGGGGTCGGGCCCGCGGTGTACGTCCTCGCGCTCGTGACGCTGTCGGTCAACCGGTTCCTGCTGTCGGCGCTGTCGGCGTCCCAGCCGCGGGTCGTGGCCGGGCCGCTGCTGCTCACCGCGAACTCGATCACCCCGACGCTCGGCACGGTGTCGTCCGGCGTCGGCTGGGGCATCGGGTTCCTGCTCGGCCTCGTCCTGCCGTCGGGCACCACCCGCGACGTCGCGTCGCTGGTCGCGGCCGCGGTGCTGATGACGACCGCGTCGCTCGTCGCGACCCGGCTCGGCCGGGACCTGCTGGGTCCGGACGCCCGGGCCGACGCGTCCGAGGTGCGCCGTGCGCTCGGCACCCTCGCGCGCGGGCTGGTCGGCGGCGCCCGCTACCTGGTCCGGCGCGGCACGCCCGCGCGGGCGCTCGGCGTGATGGCGGTGCACCGCTTCCTCTACGGCGCGGTCTTCATCGCGAGCCTGCTCATCTCGCGCAACCTGCTGTCCGACCCCGCCGACGCCCGCGCCGGGCTGATCACGTTCAGCACCGTGGCGGCGGTGACCGGGGTCGGCTTCGCGATGGCCATCGTGGCGACGCCGATCGTGTCGCCGCTCGTCGGCCCGCAGGGCTGGATCTCGATCTGCCTGGTCCTCGCCGCGGCGACCCAGGCGCTGCTCGCGATCACGGTGGCCTACCCCGCGGTGCTGGCCGGCTCCTTCGTGCTCGGGCTCGCCGCGCAGGGCGCGAAGATCGCCGTCGACACGATCGTCCAGCGGGACACCGCCGACGCGTTCCGCGGGCGGGCGTTCGCGCTGTACGACGTCCTGTACAACGCGGCGTTCGTCGGCGCGGCGGCGCTGGCCGCGGTCGCGCTGCCGGACACCGGCTGGTCGCGCGGGGTGTTCGCGCTGATCGCGGTCGCCTACCTCGCGACGGCCGTGCTCTACCGCACCCGCGCCACGGAGCCCGCCGAGGTCCCGGTCACCGCCTGACCGCGTGCCTGACAGCGTGCCCGGTCGGGCCTGCCCGGCCGGGCGGTCAGGCCTGCCGGGCCGCCCACCACGACTCGAGCTCGGCGCGCGCGCGCTCCTCCCCCAGCGGGCCGTGCTCCATCCGCAGCTCGAGCAGGTGCTTGTACGCCTCGCCGACCTCGCGGCCGGGCCCGATGCCGAGCACCGCCATGATCTGCGTGCCGTCGAGGTCCGGCCGGATGGCCGCGAGCTCCTCCTCCTCGGCCAGCCGGGCGATCCGCTCCTCGAGGTCGTCGTACGCCGCGGAGAGCCGGCGCGCCTTGCGCACGTTCCGCGTGGTGCAGTCGGACCGGGTCAGCCGGTGCAGCCGCTCCAGGAGCGGTCCGGCGTCGGTCACGTAGCGGCGCACCGCCGAGTCCGTCCACGCGCCCTCGCCGTACCCGTGGAACCGCAGGTGCAGCTCGGTCAGCCGGGCGACCGCCTGGACGGTCGCCTTGTCGAAGTGCAGCGCCCGCAGCCGCTTGGCGACGAGCTTGGCGCCGACGACCTCGTGGTGGTGGAACGAGACCCCGCCGCCGGACTCGAACCGGCGCGTCGCGGGCTTGCCGATGTCGTGCAGCAGCGCCGCGAGGCGCAGCACGAGGTCCGGGCCCGGCACCGGGCCGTCGGGGCCGGTCTCCAGCGCGATCGCCTTGTCGAGGACGGTGAGCGAGTGCTCGTACACGTCCTTGTGCCGGTGGTGCTCGTCGATCTCGAGCCGCAGGGCCGGCAGCTCGGGGAGCACGTGCTGGGCGAGTCCGGTGTCCACGAGCACGCGCAGGCCGGGCCGCGGCTGCCGGGACATCAGCAGCTTGACGAGCTCGTCGCGGACCCGCTCGGCCGAGACGATCGCGAGCCGGTCCGCCATGTCCGTCGCGGCCGCGAGCGTCGCCGGTTCCACGTGGAACCCGAGCTGGGCGGCGAACCGCGCGGCCCGCAGCATGCGCAGCGGGTCGTCGTCGAACGACTGCCGCGGGTCGACCGGCGTCCGCAGCACCCCGCGGGCGAGGTCGCGCAGGCCGTCGTACGGGTCGACGAAGGTCAGGTCCGGCAGCCGGATCGCCATGGAGTTCACGGTGAAGTCGCGGCGGGACAGGTCGCCCTCGAGCGAGTCCCCGAACGCGACCTCCGGCTTCCGGGAGGACGGGTCGTACGCGTCGGTGCGGTAGGTGGTCACCTCGACCACCACGTCCTCCGCGCCACGGCGCCCGTGCCGCCGCGCGCCGATGGTGCCGAACGCCCGCCCGATGTCCCAGTGCGCGTCGCCCCACGCCGCGAGGATCCGCTCCGTCTCGTCGGGGGTCGCGGACGTCGTGAAGTCGAGGTCGGCGCTCGGCCGGCCGAGGAACGCGTCCCGCACCGGGCCGCCCACCAGGGCGAGCTCGTGCCCCGCCGCCTGGAAGAGGTCGCCGAGCTCCAGCGCCGCCGGCGCGAGGCCCGCGATCACGCCGAGCGCGCGCTTCTGCAGCGCGAGCAGCGCGTCGGCGTCGACGGAGGTGCCCGTGCCCGCCGGGGCGGCACCGGGCCCCGCGGCCGGGGTGGGGTCGGGCGCGGTGCGGGGGCTCAGGTCGTCGGACGGCACGACGCCCAAGCCTGCCAGATCCGGGCTGCGGCCCGCCGCCGCGGGGGTCCCCGAGCGCCCCGCCGCCGGTCGGCGCGCACAGGTCCTCCACGCCGAGTCCGTCCGGCGGCCGTGACGGAGTCGTTACAGTGGCCTGCATGCCTGAGCACGCGCGCGCCCTGCCCCCGCAGGGCGTCCCCGCGCCGCCGGGCGGTCACGCGCTCCGGATCGACCCCCGGTCGACGCGCACCCGGCACCCGCACCTGCCCGTCGTCGAGGAGACCTCCGCGGGCGGCCTCGTGGTGCGCCTCGACGCCGGCCTGCACGTCGCCGCCGTCATCGCGCGCCGCAACCGGGCCGGCCGGCTCGAGTGGTGCCTGCCGAAGGGGCACCTCGAGGGCGAGGAGACCCCGGAGCAGGCCGCGGTCCGCGAGATCGCCGAGGAGACGGGCATCGTCGGCCGCATCGTGCGCCGGCTCGGCGTCATCGACTACTGGTTCACCGGGGACGACCGCCGCGTGCACAAGATGGTGCACCACTATCTCCTCGGGGCGGTCGGCGGCGAGCTGACCGTCGAGGGCGACCCGGACGGCGAGGCGGAGGACGTGGCGTGGGTACCGGTGGTGGACCTGCCCGGGCGCCTGGCCTACCCCAACGAGCGACGACTGGCCGAGGCCGCGCACGTGGTCCTCGTCGGCGAGGCATGAGGCTGCGCGGCACGGCGGGGCGCGCACGAGCGGTCACGGCGGCGGTCCTGGCCGCCTGCGTGGTCGCGCTGTCCGGCGCGCCCGCGCTCGGGTCGGCCGGGGTCCCCGCGACCACCCCCGCCGGTGCGCCCGCACCCGCCGCCCCCTCGACGGACGACCTGCCGCTGTCCGTCGCGATCACCGCCGTCGCGCCCCAGGTGCTCGCACCGGGCGACGACCTGACGGTGACCGCCACGCTGCGCAACGACGGCGACGAGGTGGTGGAGCAGCCGCGCGCGTCGGTGCGCATCTACCGCTACCGGATGTCGACGCGGGAGCAGGTCGCCGCCTGGGCCGACGCCGGCGACTCCAGCCCGATCGGCGACGTCGCCGCCTCGACCACGCTCGACGCCCCGCTCGAGCCCGGCGCCACCACGACGGTGCAGGTGACGGTGCCCGCCGAGAGCATCGGCCTGCTCCGCACCGAGGACGCCTGGGGCCCGCGCGGCCTCACGCTCGACGTCGGCGACGGGCGCAGCCGCGTCGGACTGGACCGCAGCTACCTGCTGTGGGACTCCGCGGACGAGCTGCCCAGCGCGCACGTCGGCGTGCTGTCCGCCGTGGTCGGGCCCGCCACCGACCCGTCGGTCGACGACGCGGCGGACGACGCCGGCGACGACGACGCGGCGGCCGTCCCCGGCCCGAGCCCCTCACCGACGCCGTCCGCGGGCGACGCCGCCGAGCAGGGCGCGGACGCGGCGGGCACCGACGACCGCCTCACCGCCCTCACCGCCGCGGGCGGCCGGCTCAGCAAGCTGCTGCAGGCCACGGCCGACCACCCGTACGTGTCCTGGGCGGTCGACCCGGCGCTGGTCGACGGCGCGGCGGCCGGCAGCCGGTCGGACCAGGCGTGGCTCACGGCGCTGACCGCCGCGGCCGCGGACCGCGAGGTCCTGCGGCTGCCGTGGGCGGACCCCGACCTCGCCGCGGTGGCGCACGCCGGCACGGCCGACGGCGCCGCCGACCTGCTGGCCCTCGCCCGCGGGGTGGCGTCGACGTCCGGGGCCGACCTCTGGGCCGACGCCGAGCCGGTGCTGTGGACCGCGGACGACGTCCCGGACCAGGTCACGGCGGCCCGCGCGGCGCAGTCCGACCCCGGCACGCCCCTGGTCGTCGGCCCCGACGCCATGCCCGCGCGCGGGTCCGAGGCGCCGAGCTCGCCCACCACGGTGGACACCACCGGCGGCTCCGTGACGGCCCTGGTCCCGGACCCGACGCTCTCCGACCTGCTGTCCGACCCGGCGACGTCCCAGCCGGGCGTCACCCCCGCGACCGCCGCCCAGCGCGTGCTCGCGGAGACCGCCGTGCTCGCCCGGTCCGACGACGCGCGCAGCACCTACGTCCTCGCGACGACGCCGCGCGACTGGCAGCCCGCGGCCGCGGTCACCCAGGCGCAGCTCGCGGCGCTCGGGTCCGCCCCGTGGGTCGAGACGGCCACCGTCGCCGAGATGCTCACCGCGCACGCGGCGGGCCGCGCGGACGGGGACGAGGCCGAGCGCGCCGCGCTGCCGGAGTCCCAGCGCACCGACACCGAGCTGACCCCGGCGTGGGTCAACGCGCTGGCGGCGCAGTGGCGGTCCGCGGGCGAGTTCGCCGCGGTCGTCCCCGACCCGGCCGCCCTGCTCCGCGGCCTCGACGCCGACCTCGTGTCCCCGCTCGCGGTGGCCTGGCGCGACGACCCCGACGGCCGCGCCGCCGCCATCAACGACGCGATCGCGGAGTCGCAGCAGCGGCAGTCCGGGCTCGACGTGCTGCTCAACGAGCAGTTCACGGTCATCTCCAGCTCCGCGCAGATCAGCGTCGCGGTGCGCAACGACCTCGACCAGGCCGCGCGCGTCCGGGTCGAGCTCCGCCCGCAGAAGGCGTGCCTCGACACCGCGCGGTCCCCGGTCACCGAGGTCGCGCCGAACGCCGACACCACCGTGACGATGACGCTGCGCGCCAGCGCCAACTGCGACGTGACCGTCGACGTGTCGCTGGTGTCCGAGACCGGCCGCCAGCTCACGACGCCGCAGCAGTTCTCCGCGCGGGTCGCCCCGACCATCGAGAGCGTCGGAGGCATCGTCGTCGGCGTGCTGCTCGCCCTGGCGCTCGCCTTCGGCATCTGGCGCACCGTGCGCCGCGGCCAGACCTCGCGGCGCGGGGCCCGGGTGGTGCGGGACGCGGCGGCCGACCGCGACGCGACGCCACCGTCCGCCGGCTCGGCGACCGCACCCGCCCCCCAGCACACGCCCGCCGACCGCCCCGCCGGCGCGCCCCCCGAAGGACAGGACCAGCCATGACCTCCCCCGCCACCGGCCCGGTCGCCGGTGACCCGGACGGCACCGCGGCCAGCGCGACGGCCGGCGGCGGCACGGACGCCGGCACCGGCGCCCCGGCCGGCACCGCCGTCCGCACGCCGGGCCTCGGCCGGTCCTCGCTGATCATGGCGTCGGGCACGGCGGCCTCCCGCGTGCTCGGCGTCGTCAACACCGCCCTGCTCGGCTGGGCGATCGGCGTCACCGGCCACATCGCGAACGCGTTCTCGGTCGCGAACAAGCTGCCGAACACGCTCTACCTGCTGATCGCCGGCGGCGTGCTCAACGCGGTGCTGGTCCCGCAGGTGGTCCGCGCCTACCAGCGCGCCGACGGGCAGCAGTACGTCGACCGCCTGCTCACGGTCGGCATCGTGCTGCTCGGCGGGCTCACCGTCGTGCTCACCGCGGCCGCGCCCCTGTTCGTGGCGTTCTACTCCTCGTTCCCGGACCCCGAGGTCACCCGCGTCGCGACCGCGCTCGCGTTCTGGTGCATCCCGCAGGTGTTCTTCTACGGGCTCTACTCGCTGCTCGGCCAGGTGCTCAACGCCCGCGGCTCCTTCGGCCCGTACATGTGGGCGCCGGTCGTCAACAACGTCGTGTTCATCGCCGGGCTGCTCGTGCTCGCGCAGGTGTTCGGGCGGAACAGCGACGGCGCCGACGCCGGCTCCTGGACCGCCGGCCAGACCGCGCTGCTCGGCGGCGCCGCCACCCTGGGCATCGTCGTGCAGGCGCTGGTGCTCCTCGTCCCGCTGTACCGCAGCGGGTTCCGGTACCGCCCGCGGTGGGGCCTGCGCGGGTCCGGCCTGGGCAGCGCGGGGCGGGTCGCCACCTGGACGTTCCTCGGGCTGCTGATCGGTCAGGTCGGCGTCTGGCGGATCAGCGTCGTCGCGAGCTCCGTCGCGACCGAGGGCGCGGCGGGCAACGCGGTCTACGACCGGGCGTTCCTCATCTTCATGCTGCCGCACTCCCTGGTGACCGTGTCGCTCGCGACCGCGCTGTTCACCCGGCTGTCCGGCCGCGCCGCAGCGGGCGACACCGCGGCGGTCCGGGCGGACCTGTCGCTCGGCCTGCGCACGGTCGGCGTGTTCACGGTGCTGGCGACCACCGGGATCGCGGTGCTGGCGTTCCCGCTGGGGCGCGCGCTGTTCCCGGACTCGCCGGACGGCGAGGTGCACGCGCTCGCGACGACGGTCGTGGCGCTGGTCCTCGGCCTGGTGGCGTTCGGGATCTGGTCGCTGTGCCAGCGGGTGTACTACGCCTACGAGGACGCCCGGTCGATGGTGCCGGTCCAGGTGCTCATGGCCGTGGTGGTCGTCGGGGGCACCGAGCTCGGGCGGGCCACGCTCGACGACCGGTACTGGGTCGCCGCGGCGTGCTTCTCGATGGCGGTGTCCTACGCGGTCGGCGCGGCCGTGGCGCTCGTGTCCGTCCACCGGCGGCTGGGCGGGTTCGACGGGCGGCGGGTGCTGGCGCTGCACCTCAAGGCGGGGGTCGGCGCGGTGCTCGCCGCGGGCGCGGGCCTGGGCCTGCTCGCCCTGCTCGGCCCGGTCGACACCTGGGGCCGCGCGGTGCTGGCCTGCGTGCTCGGCGCCGCGGTCATGTCGGGCGTGTACGTCGGCGTCCTGCTCCTGCTCCGCGTGCGCGAGCTGCGGACCCTCGCCGCCCCGCTGCTGCGGCGGCTCGGGCGCGCGTGAGCCGCCGGGCGCACCCCCACGGGACGGTGCGCGGGCGGCCGCGCGTCGGACGCGGGACCCGCCTGCCCGTCTAGCATGACGGGGAGCCTCGGCCCCACCCGGCCGGGCTCGACGCACACCGACGACCGGACGGAGGACGAGTGGTGCAGGCCCGCCCCGGTGACCCCGGACGCCCCGACGCCCCCGCGCTCGGCCGGCTCGGCGGCACCGTCGCCGGCCGGTACCGGCTGGACGAGCGCCGGCCCACCGACCTGCCCTCCGCCGAGCGCTGGACCGCGACGGACCAGATCCTCGCGCGCCCCGTGACCGTGACGCTCGTGTCCGGCGCGCGGACCGCAGCGGTCCTGGACGCCGCCCGGCGCGCCGCGCTCGTCGTCGAGCCCCGCCTCGCCCGGATCCTCGACGTCGGCCAGACCGAGGGCACCGGCTACGTCGTGACCGCCGCCGTGGAGGGGCGCAGCCTCGCGTCGCTCGCCGGCCGGGCCCCGCTGCCCGCCGACCAGGCACGCGCCGTGGTCGGCGAGGTCGCCGCCGCGCTCGAGGCCGCGCGCCGCCGCGGCGTGCACCACCTGGCGCTCCGCCCCGACGCCGTCGTGCTGACCGCGGGCGGCCGCGTGGTGCTCGAGGGGCTCGCGGTCGACGGGGAGCTGGTCGGCGCGTCCGGCGGCACCGCGCACGCGATGAGCCGCGCCGACGCGGTCGGCCTGGTGCGCGTGCTCTACGCCGCCCTCACCGGTCGGTGGCCCGCCGTGACGGCCGCGGGGACCGGCGCCCTGCCGAGCTTCGCCGAGTGGTCCGCCGGCAGCACCGGGCCCGCGCGCGACGCCGTCGAGCTCGACGCCGGCCTCCCGCTCGCGCCCGAGCACGACGGCGCGCCGCTCCCGCCCGTCGACCTGGTGCCGGACGTGCCCGCCGACCTCGACACGCTCTGCGCCGTCACGCTCGGCCCGCACGACGACGGGCCGCACAGCCCGGGCGAGCTCGTCCGCGAGCTCGAGCCCTGGCGCGCCGTCCGCGCCGACGAGATCTTCCGTGCCGCCGACGCCGGCCGCTGGCCCGCCCTCCCCGGGCAGTCGCCCGCCGGGTCGGCCGCCGCGACCGGGACCGGCTCCGGCACCACCACCGCACCTCCGACGGGAAGCAGCCCGATGACCGACGACCAGAAGCGCGCAGCGGACGACACGACGACGCCGGCGCAGGGCGGGGCGGCGGCCTCGGCCGGCGCCGGGGCCGGGGCGGGTACCGCGACCGGGGCCGGTGCCGGTGCCGCCGCCGGGACCGCCGGGCAGGCCGGTGCGGGTG